>NZ_DDFB01000030.1:0-7103 GCF_002336885.1 Novosphingobium sp. UBA1939
CATCAAGATCGGCATGGCCAACCTTGCCTATAACTTCCAGCGCCTCGCATGGCTTGAGGGGCGTACTGCGCCCGCGTGACCCAAAAACCGGCCCACGCAGCCGGCTCCGCCAAGAAAATAAGCAGATCAGCAACCCAAGCCTGGAGCTCGCCACCCGCTCCTGTGCCATCACATCGCAATTACGCCAAAATCAGACGGTTCTTCGAGGTGTCCACCTTGCTGTTCTGCGGAGTCTCGGGGATGGCTGCCGCTTCCTGAAACTGCCGGAAGCGGTTACCGTCGAGCGCATAGGTTCGTATATATGCCGCTAGGAGGTCGGCCGAGGTCATGCCGACCTTCCTGCATCCCTTGCAGGAAGAGTCGCTGACGGCCGTCGAGGCATCGCCGCCCCACCTATTTCTTCAGGCCGATTTCGCGCAGGCGTTCCTGCAGGTAATCGTCGGCGGTGATCGATACCGGATAGCGGTCCGGATTCTCGGGCGTGATGCACTGGGGCAGCGTGCGGAAGGCGAAGTCGCTGCGCAGGTGCAGGAAGAAGGGCATCGAATAGCGGCTGAACGCGGTGCGCGGGCCTTCCGGATTGCGGACGCGGTGCGTGGTCGATGGCAGCACGTGGTTGGTCAGGCGCTGCAGCATGTCGCCGATGTTGACGACGAGCGCGCCGTCGGGCGGGGAGACGCCGATCCAGCGGCCATCCTTGGTCAGCAGTTCGAGGCCCGCTTCTTCCGCGCCCAGCAGCAGGGTGATCAGGTTTATATCCTCGTGCGCGCCGGCGCGGATCGCGCCGCCTTCGGCATCGGGCACCGGCGGATAGTGCAGCAGGCGCATGACCGAGTTGCCGTCGGCGATGGCAGGATCGAACCAGTTTTCATCCAGCCCCAGCCACACCGCGATGCGCGCCAGGATGCGCGCGCCGGTCTGGTCGAACGCGGCGTAGAGCGCTTCGAACGTCTCGCGGAAGCCTTCCGGCCGCGTCGGCCAGATGTTGGGCGGCATCGACGTGGTGGCCAGCGGGTGGCCCGCCGGCAGGTCGCGCCCAACGTGCCAGAACTCCTTGAGGTCGCGCGCCTTGGCACCCTTGGCGATTTCCACGCCGAACGGGGTATAGCCGCGCGCGCCGGCAAGGCCATCGAGGAAGTACGAGCGCTTCTCCTCCTCCGGCAGCGCGAAGAAGGCTTCGGTCAGGCGCCACGCCCGATCGATCAGGTCCGGATCGATGCCGTGGTCGCGCACCATGGCGAAGCCGAAAGTCTGGAAGCTTTCGCCCAGATCGCGGGAAAGCGCGGCGGGATCGCTGGCGAGCGAGAGCACCGGCAAAGTTTCGAGGTTCATGATATTCCTGTGCGCAAATTGCGGTTATGAGGCCCGCATACCCGGTTTGCGGAAGGCTTTCATGATCAAAATCAAGGATGGGATGGCGCTTTGGCTGATGAAGTCGGAACCCGACGCTTATAGCTGGGACGATCTTGTCGCCGAAGGCGAGGGGACGTGGGACGGCGTGCGCAACCATCTGGCCGCGCGGAACCTGCGCACGATGAAGGAGGGCGATCTCGCCTTCTTCTACCACTCCAACATCGGGCTGGAGATCGTGGGCGTGATCACCATCAGCAAGGGCGGCATCACCGACCCGACCGATCCGGAGGGCAAGTGGGCCGCGGTCAAGGTCAAGCCGGTCGAAAAACTGAAGCACCCGGTCACGCTCAAGCAGATCAAGGCCACGCCGGAACTGGCCGACATGGACCTGATCCGGCAATCGCGCCTGTCGGTGTCGGCGGTGAAGCCGGACGAATGGGCGCGGATCATCGCCATGTCGGAAGCCGCCACCGCATAACTGTCCCGCTCCGGCACTGTGCCAAAAAGCGACGCGGAACCGGGGATCACAGTGGTGAACAAGGCGTTAAAGCGGCGTCATGGAAACGTCGCTTCGCCCCCAGTTCGGTCTTCGCAAAACATCCGGTCATCCGTTCCGGCGACGCCTGCCGGCGCGGGTGCTCCGCGCTCTGCCGGTGTTCGAGCCGGAAGTGCTGGAAGCGATGCGCCGTGCCGAGCTACGCTCGAAACCGGTCGATCCGCGCCATATCACCCGGCAGGACGTCAAGGACTTCCTGATCGCCTATTGCGCCTGCTTCGTCGCCATCATGGCGTGGATCGCCTGACCGGGATCGCCTGACCGGGATCGCCTGACCGGGATCGCCTGACCGGGCGGGCGGCCGTGCCGGGTCAGGCTGGCGAAACCTCGTCGGCGCAGGCGCGCTCGGCCGCGTAGAGCAACTGGCCAAGCCAGGCGGATACCAGACACATCGCCGCGCCCAGCAGCAACTGGTCGATCAGCGCCACCTTGGCCGCGCTGAGTCCCGCCGCCAGCGCTGCGCCGACGACCATCGCGCCCGAGTTGACGATGTTGTTGGCCGCGATCGTGCGCGCGGTTTCGGACTTGTCGACCACGGTGGTGAGAAACGCATAGAGCGGCACCACGAACATGCCGCCGGCCACCGCGATGCCGAGCAGCGAAAGCAGCAGCGGCACCGCCATGGGATGATGGACGAAGGTGCCGACGTTCATCAGCAGTCCGTCCTCGGGCGGTGTCCAGGCCCGGCAAACGAAGTGGAAGGCGACGATGAACAGGCCCATCGCGATCACCGACCACGGCGAATAGCGTGCCGATACCGTACCCTTGAGCAGCGCGTTGATCGAAACCGAGCCGATGGCGACGCCGATCGAGAACACCACGAGGAACAGGCTGGCCACTTCCTTGCTGGCGCTGAGCACGTTCTTGGCGAGCGGGGGGAACTGGATGAACAGCACCGCGCCGATCGTCCAAAAGAAGCTGATCGCCATGATCGCCAGAAACACCCGCCGGTGCCGGGTGGTGTTGCGGATGAGCGTTAGCGAGGAACGCCAGATGTGGTAATCGAGCGGTTGCGCTGCAATCAGCGGCTCTGCCGGCGGAACCTGCCGGCCGGCGAGATAGCCGATCATGGCGGTGACGATCACGCCCCCTGCAGCCCATTCCACCGGAATCCATCCCGCCAGGATCGTACCCGCCAGAATCGCGAGATAGGTGCCCGCCTCGACCAGTCCGGTGCCGGCCAGCACCTCGTTGGCGTGCAGGTGCTGCGGAAGGATCGCGTACTTGATCGGACCGAAAAAGGTGGAATGCACCCCCATTGCCAGCAGCGCGGCCAGCATCAGTGGAATGGCGGCGGTGTGGATGGCGATGCCCTTCCACGCCAGCACCAGGCCGGCGCCGCCCGCCAGCATGATCAGGATTTCGCAGAACTTGATGATGCGGATGATCCGCGCCTTGTCGCGCATGTCGGCCAGTTGCCCGGCCAGCGCCGAAAGCAGGAAGAACGGCAGGATGAACAGCGCCGAGGCTATCGCGGAAAAACGCGCTTCTTCCGCCTCGGAGTTGTAGATGCTGTAAACCACGTACAGCACCATCGCGTTCTTGAAGAGATTATCGTTGAACGCGCCCAGCAGCTGCGTGACGAACAAGGGCAGAAAACGGCGCGTATGAATGAGATGCGTCGATGTCGTCATACTTTCTGGCCAAGCATCCCCGTTCGCCGCAGACCCTTACCGCCAAGACCGGTGCGGGCAAGGGGCAAACGCATGTTTTCACACAGGCCGGAGGCAATTCCGGCTCCGGTGGCCACGCAGGTGTCCCGTTGCGGGCCACGCCTCGTTGCAGGTTCGCGTGATGTTTCCGTGACGTCAGAAAATTCCGGACTGGAGGTTTCACGTTGCGGCAGAGCATCGTATGGCAGGGGTGATGCTGACGCTGCCCAACATCCTGACGCTGTCGCGCATTGTCACCGTTCCGGTGCTCGCCGCGCTGTTGTGGTTCCCCCGCTGGCCGCTGGGCTACGGGATCGGTTTCGCGGTCTATTGCCTGATGGGCATCACCGATTACTTCGACGGCTATCTGGCGCGGGCGCAGGGAGCGGTTTCCAAGCTCGGAATCTTCCTCGATCCCATCGCCGACAAGATCATGGTGGCGGCGGTCATCCTCGTACTGACCGCGCAGGGCGTGCTGACCGGGCCGTATGTGGGCGATATGCACGTGATCGCGGGGCTGGTGATCCTGCTGCGCGAGATCGCCGTGTCGGGCCTGCGCGAGTTTCTGGGCGGCATCCAGGTCTCGGTGCCGGTGTCCAAGCTCGCCAAGTGGAAGACGACGTTCCAGATGGTGTCGCTGGGCGCGCTGATCCTGGGCGGGGCGCTGCCGGGCTGGACGGCGACGCTGGACGGCTTCACCTTCAACCTGCCGCACACCGTGGGGCTCACCACGCTGTGGGGCGCGGCCGCGCTGACGCTGGTGACCGGGTGGGATTATCTGCGGGTGGGCCTCAAGCACATGGACTGACGCTGGCCAGCCGGCGTCGTTTCAGCCGGCCCGCAGCTCCTGCGCCAGCAGCCTGAACTCTTCGCCCCGCGGCGAATTCTTGCGCCAGACCAGCGCGATCTCGCGCCAGGCATGATCGGCCTGTAGCGGGCGCGCGACGATCTCGGTATCGTGGAGAATGCCCGCCTCGACCGCCATTTCGGGCAGCATGGTCAGGCCCAGCCCGTTATCGACCATCTGCACCAGGGTGTGCAGCGACGTGCCGATCATGGTGGCGCTGGCGCGCAGTTCCGGGCGGTTGCACGCGGCCAGCGCGTGTTCCTTCAGACAGTGCCCGTCCTCCAGCAACAGCAGGCGGTTCTCATCGATGATGCTGGGCGGAACGCTGGCCGGCGGATCGCGCGGATCGTCCTTGGGGAAGGCGACATAGAGCCGGTCGTTGAACAGGTGTTCCGCTTCCACTTCGCCGGTGGGGAAGGGCAGGGCCAGCAGCACGCAGTCCGCGCGCCCGTGGTGGAGCGATTCGATCGCCGCCGCGCTCGGCTCCTCGCGCAGGAACAGGCGCAGTTGCGGGCGTTCCTTGCGCAGGCGCGGCAGGATGCGCGGCAGCAGGAACGGCGCGATCGTGGGGATCACGCTCATGCGCAGTTCCCCGGCCAGCGGCGCGCCGTGCGACTGGACGAGTTCGGACAGTTCCTCCGCCTCGCGCAGCAGGCGGTGCGCCTTGGCGACGACCTGGTTGCCCAGCGGCGTGAAGCGCACGACGCGGCGGGTGCGTTCGACCAGCGTCACTCCCAGCAGCGTTTCCAGTTCGCGCAGGCCAGCCGAAAGCGTGGACTGCGACACGAAGCAGGCATCCGCCGCTCGGCCGAAGTGGCCGTGTTCGTGCAGGGCGACGAGATACTGGAGCTGCTTGAGCGTGGGCAGGTAGGTGGACATGCGCTCAGTCGATATGCGCGACCGGTTCGGCCGCGCTGCCGCCGCCGATGTCGTCGATGTGCGCCATCTTGAGCTTGCCGCCGACGACCGCGAAGGCCAGCTTGCCCTCGACGAGATCGAGCGCGTCGCGCCCGAACTGTTCGAAGCGCCATCCTTCCAGGATCGGCAGATTGCGCCGCTGCCCGGCGGCCAGCGCCTCCAGATCGTCGCTGCGCGCCAGCAGGCGGGCGGCGATGTCGATCTCGCGGCTGCGAATCTTGAGCAGCAGCTTGAGCAGGTCGGCCACCAGCGCGCCTTCCTTGCCCAGCGGCGCGCCGCGCGGCGCCTTGGGCGGCATTTCGGCTTCGGTCAGCGGCTTCGCCTCGGCGAGCGTTTGCATCAGGCGGCGGCCGATCTCGTTGTCCTTCCATCCGCTCGAAAGCCCGCGCACCTTGGCGAGTTCGTGCTGTTCGCGCGGGGGGTGGCTGGCGATGTCGGCCAGCGTTTCATCGCGCATGATGCGGCCGCGCGGGATGTTCTTGTCCATCGCCTCGGCCTCGCGCCAGGCGGCGATGGCCCGCATCCGGCCAAGGACCGCGGGGTTGCGGCTGGGGGGGCGGATCTTCTGCCACACGGTCTGCGGATCGGACTTGTAGTTGGCCGGGTCCGCCAGCTTTTCCATCTCGATGTCGAGCCATTCGCCGCGCCCGGTCTTGATCAGGCGCTTGAGCAGCTTGGGAAAGATCTTCGACAGGTGCGTGACATCGCCGATCGCGTATTCGATCTGCCGTTCGGTGAGCGGCCGGCGCGACCAGTCGGTGAAGCGCGCGCCCTTGTCGATCGACAGGCCCAGCCAGCTTTCGACGAGGTTGGAATAGCCGATCTGTTCCGACTGGCTGACCGCCATCATCGCGATCTGCGTGTCGAAGATCGGGTGCGGGGTCTTGCCGGTGAGGTTGTAGATGATTTCCACGTCCTGCCCGCCGGCGTGGAAAACCTTGAGCACCTCCTCGTTGTCGACCAGCAGATCGAGCAGCGGGGAAAGGTCGATTCCCGGCGCGAGCGGATCGACTGCGGCAGCTTCCTCGGTATTGGCGATCTGCACCAGGCAGAGTTCGGGCCAATAGGTGTTCTCGCGCATGAATTCCGTGTCGACGGTGACGAAATCGGACTTCGCGAGGCGTTCGCACAAGGCGGCGAGAGCGTCGGTGGTGGTGATCAGCGAATGTATCTTCATCGATCTTTTCTTTTTGGCCCCGTCCCCTTCGGGGGCCTGTGGATGGACCCGTGCGGGTCCTCGGCTTGACAAAATGACGGCTATCGCCTGTTAGCCGCGCATATCCCCCTGCCTTATTGCAGACCGATTGGAAAGACCTTCGATGCACCTTTACCGTTCCCATACCTGCGGCGCCCTCTCGCGCGAGCATGTCGGCCAGGTGGTTCGCCTTTCCGGCTGGGTCCATCGCAAGCGCGATCACGGCGGCGTGCTGTTCGTCGATCTGCGCGATCACTATGGCATGACGCAGATCGTCGCCGATGCCGACAGCGCGGCGCTGCCGCTGCTGGAAGGGCTGCGCGTGGAAAGCGTGGTGACGATCGATGGCGAAGTGAAGGCGCGCGCCGAGGGCACCGTCAACCCGAACCTGCCGACCGGCGCGATCGAGGTCTTCGCCCGGTCCGCAACGGTGCTGGCGGCGGCGGAGGAGCTGCCGCTGCCGGTGGCCGGCGAACAGGAATATCCGGAGGACATCCGCCTCAAGTTCCGCTTCCTCGACTTGCGTCGCGAAACGCTGCACGCCAACATCGTCAAGCGCACCAAGGTCATTTCGGACATGCG
>NZ_DDFB01000020.1:0-57741 GCF_002336885.1 Novosphingobium sp. UBA1939
GACCATGCACGTGAGACGCGTCCTGCTCGGCGCGGGTGTGCTCGGCGCGGCGCTATCGACCGCGCCGGCCCGCTCGGCCGACGCTCTTCCCACAGTCGACAGCAACGCCGGGCTTCATGGCTCTGGCGCCCATCAATCCGATCCGATTGGCGCAATCATCGCGCGCTGGATGGAGCGTCAAAGGAATGCCGCACCCTCCCCGTCACCGGCCCAGGTTCACACCGCGAAACCGCCGACGCGCAACACTCCGCCGAAAGTCCGTGACGCGGCGGCATTCCCATGATTGTCGAAATAGACAATTATCGTCTATTCTTGATAGCCGCTGCCGTTCGGGAGCTTCGGGAAGGGTGGAGCGCCATTGAAACGGCCGATTGTAGGCCAAATGACTGAGGTAAGCATTGAACACAACAGGCATGACACCATCGCAGACGGGCGTAATGCACGCTGATGAAGCCGAAGAGATCGCTCTTTGGCTGATCAAAGTTCGCGAGAAGCGGAACGCTTTCATTCCGGGCGATTTACTGGGAGAGCCCGCCTGGGATATCCTGCTCGCGCTCTATCTCTTCCACCGCCAGGGGCGCAAAATATGGAGCCATGCTGTCATCGAATCTGCAAATGCGAGTTGGGGCACCGGCTTGCGCACTCTTGCTCGCCTCGAACGCGAAGGATTCGTTCTCCGATATACGGATGAACACAACAAGCGTCGCAAACTCGTGGAACTGACGGACGAGGGTATGACGTTCATGCAGCAAACCCTTCTCAACATGGCGCAGGCGCTCTCGATAAAGGTTCGTGCATCGCATGTGCGGCCCGCCAACCTGCCACGCAGAACAGGTGAGAGAGCAGACACCTGATGCACGAACAGGAAGACCTCTTCGTCGGCATGGGCCGTTTGCTGCGTGGCGCCGGCGTTCCGCTGGATCATGTGGAGCAAATGGCCGAGAAGATCCTCGAGAAGCACGCGGCCGTGAAACCGGCGGCGGTCGAGCATGCCGAGAAACGAGCGGCTGATACCAACCCGGAACTGATCCGTTCGTTTGCAGCGCTTGTCTCGGAGTGCCAGGTCGTCAGCGCGGCGTTCCGCGCCGACATTCTGCGGGCGCAGCGTGTTGCCGGTGCGATCCATACCGCGCAGCGCCGGCTGATCCTGACCGTGATCGGCTTGCAAGCCCTTGGTCTTGCTGGACTGGCCATACTGATATGGCTTGTATGGCGGGCGGCCTGATTAGCGGCAGCTGCTGAAGACGATCACCGCCGCGAACGGACAGGCCCCTTCCCGTTTCGCACGATTCAGGCCATGGCGCCGATGCAGCCAGTTCCGGCTGCATCGAAAGGGGGTGTTTCTCATTGATGTGACAACTGCAATTGCGATCGCGATGCTTTGCATCGCCTTCGCAGGCCTCGTGATCAAAATCATCGAGGTCGCCCGCAAGTAAGCGGTGAGGGAGGCCGGTGCGCCAACACCCGAGCCCTGGAGGTGATCCTCGACGATCCAACTGCCAGACTCATATACGCGGCAATGGTCACCGCTTCAAGTCGTTCTGCCCACGTCCTGTGGGGCAAGCCCTCGCTTCATGTGATCTGCGGGTACTACTCGGTACCGTTCGCCTGAGGAATATCTTAACCGCTCTCTGACATAGCACCGACCTGAAGAAACCTCGCGCGGGAACAGGCCGCGGGAGGGACAAGACAGGCGGTTGGGCAAGAGAATGGTCAAGGTTGCATCTGTGGCGCAGTATCGGTCCGTCGCGGCGGTGATCGAGGCATGCCGCTATGAAACCGGCCTGACCCAGACCCAGCTCGCCCAGCGCATGGGCGCGACGCAGAAATTCGTGTCGCTGATTGAGACCGGCGCCCGTCGGGTCGATGTTCTGGAACTTTTCGCCATCGAGCGGGCCCTTGGGCTGAAGCCCCTGGCTCTTGTCGAGCGGATCTACGAGGCCGACAAGGCGGTGGATGATGACAACGACGATTGACGTCGATCGTTAGAGGCTGTGCAGAATTAGGCGATAATCGGGTATTGTTGGCGGCGCAGCTGACTTATGCCGCCAGAAGGCTCGCGCAATCGCGACGGGGAGAGTTGTCCCTCCCCGCCGCGACGCTGGGGGTCTCAGAAGCGGTAACCGACGCCCGCCAGTACCTGGTGACGCGAGAGGCTGCCCTCGTAGTTGGTATAGCGGTATTCCAGCGCGCCGTAGAGCGGGCCGGATACCCGGACCTGGGCGCCGACGCCGGCGCGAACGCCGTTGTAGTTTTCGCTGCGTTCGAAATGATAGTTAGCATCGTCTCCGGTGAATTTTACGCGGGTGTTCGTGTAACCGACCTTGGCGTAAAGATTGACGTTCTTGCTGGCCTGGAAGGTGACACGGCCACCGGCATACAGATCGCGACCGTACTTGATGCCAAGGGAATAGAGTGGGTTGGACTCGGTGTACTTGGACGAGGAGCCCGTGATTTCTCCATCCACGCCGACCGAGAACCGCGACGCCACAGCAACATCGTAACCAATGCCGCCGCCAAATGCGACACCGTTGGCATTGGCGCTATCCTCGTCAAAGCCCATCGAAACGTGATCGTAACCGACCAGCAGTTCCGCGCGTGGCCCCGAAATATCACCGGCGTGCGCAGCAGTAGTGATGGACGCCGCTGCCAGTGCAGCGACGCAAGCGATAGACTTCATGAGAATGTCCCCTTTTTGATGAAAGTGTTGTGCAACTGCCGTTAGGAGTCGCGAATCTTCGCCAGAAGAGGGAATTGGAGTCATTCCGGACAGATCAGGATTTGCGGATGACCCTGTGATAATGGTGCATCGGTCGGCGAAAGGACCGATCCGAGCACGAGAGATTGACCCCTGATAATGTTTCCAGTATGTTCCGAAGGAGGAGATTAGAAATGGATGAGCATTGGCTGACAAGCGGACCTCGTCCTGGTGGGATCGATCTAGAATCAAAATTTCTTTACGGGTCTCGTGCTCGACCTTTTGAAGATTCGATTTTCGTATCAGATCGAAATAATCCTGAGGTTGCCGCATACTGGGCGACGCTGACGCTGAAGCAGAAGATCGTCGGCTCGGTCTGCAGCATCGCGGTTGGTGCGGCCGGCGCTGGGCTGCTGATCGCTCTCGTGCAATTCCTGCACTGACCTGTCCGAACTTGCGCAGGACAGATCGGCAAGGGCGGCGCCTAGCGCCGCCCTTTTCCTTTGGGATCATACTCGGCGTGCAGATGGTTGCGCGACGGATCGTGCGGGAAGGTCTCGAAGGCGACGTCATAGTCGGGACCAAGACGACGGCCGACCAGCGTCGCCAGCTGCCGCCCTTGTGTCACCGAGATGTTGTTGCCCCGGAAGTCGAGGGCACGTCCCGAAGGGTGCAGGCTACCCACCATGTGCCTGCCATCGCGCCCGGAGGTCACGACCGGCGCCGGGAGGTTGAGCCCCTTGGCGGCCAGAGTCACAGTGTCGAACGCCGGCCACATCTTCTCCGATACCCCTGACAGGTTGACCCCGGGCTTGGTTTGAACATGCCGGCGGGCCTCCTCCTGCTCGCGCGGTGTCTGCATCGTGAAGAACGGCACCGTGTCCAATAGCGAGGAAGACAGCCGGTCGCCCACCGACTGCCGCACGATATCGGCCTGGCGGCCACCCTCGCCCAGCACCTGGTTGCGCATGGTGTCGCCATGCTCCTTCATCGTCGCTTGCGACGAAGTGATGCGGTTGCCCACTTCGTTGTCGAGAGCGGTGTCCGCGGAATGCCCGCGGACCGCTACCTGCGGTCCCTGCGCCGCGACGCCTGCCATGCCCGCATGGGCGATGCGCTGGATGTCCTCGGCACTCGAGAACGAAGGCCCGGCGATTTTTGGTGCCGGGGCCTGAGGGATCAGCCCGAGATCGGCCTGCATCTGCGCGATTTTCGCGTTCTCGTAGCGCTTGAGCAGGATATTCTCCGTTCCCTGCTGCGAGGCTGTCTGGTTGATCTGCCCGGGACGATAGGTGTGATCGAGATTGCGGTTCGCGGGATCGAGCATCTGCTCCTGTACAAACCGGACGTAATCCTGCGTATCGTTGCGGGAGATCGAGAAGTTGTTGTTGCGCCGCTCGGCAAAGGAGTTCTGATACCGCTGGAAGGTGTCCTCTGCGCGCGAGGCTTCTTCGCTAGCGCTCTGGGCATGGCGCAGATCCTGTGTCACCTCCTGGCTCAGCCCACGCAGCTGGCTATCCGACGACGCACTGGTCTGGCGGTAGAAGCTCTCGCGCGCCTGGCGGGCGGAATCGCCTCGTGATTGCTGTTCAAGGAAGCTAAGGCCGTCCAATAGCGATTTCTCCGTTCGGGAACCGTCCTTGGAGTTGCGAGCTTCATGGGCAGCCCACCGAGCCGACACACTTCCTGATCCTTTTAGCGCCGCTAGTCGTTCAGGACCAAGCATCGCTGAGATTGCGGCATCAGCACTGAACTGTCCTTCGCGTGTCGCTGATCGAGCCAGCTCATCAGATTCACTCTTCGTGAAGCCATTGCTCTGCGAAAGTTTCGACGACCAGTTGGTTTGGAGATCATTTACAGTCGCCAATGAGTTCTGCAGGCCACGCCCTACCTCGGTGTTCGACGAAGCCGAATGCTGGGCGGTCTCGAACAGGCGCATCGACGCGCTGTTGGCGGTCGACCAGGCATCGCTCGCCACCTGCCGCTTCTGCTCGACGACGCCGGCGCCCTTCGTGAGGCTCTCCTCCATGCTGCGCGCAAAGTCGCTGGTGGAATGCAGCGTGAACGGGAGTGACGACATGCCCCCTGAGGAATCGTAGCTCATGGTGCCGTCGGCCGCGGTGCGTGTCATCGTGCCATCGGCGTTGCGCTGGAAGAACTGCGGCGCGCCCGTGGTGTACGAGGGTGCGTCGTTCTGCTGGTGGGCGGTCAGATTGTTGTACTGGCGATTGCCATAGGCATAGTTGCCCGTGGTCTGCTCGGATGCCGCCTGCTCGGCCGCGTTCTGGCTTGGCGCGAGAAAGCTCGTCGACTGCGACGCGATCGACATCGCCCCGCGCGCCATCCCTGCGGCGATGAACGGCACCGACATGATCATGAAACCCGCAAGCGCGCCGGCGTCCTGGTTGATCGCCGAGACGCCGGCGAAGTTCGCCGCCGTGAGCCCCGCCGAGTTCCACGAGGCGAGCGAGGACTGCCAGCGCGTCATGAAGATCATGTTGAGGACCACGAACAGCGGTCCCCACGAGGCAAGGTAGAAGAAGCCGGTGATATAGCCCTTGATCACGCCAATGCCGCTGTTGGGCAGCAGCGTCAGCAGGAAGATGATCGGGAACATCGCGTAGAACACGACCGTCAGCACGATATTGAGCAGCGGCACCCATTTCATCGCGCCGGCGGCGATCGTCGCATAGGTATTGCGGGTCTGGACGTCCGCCCGCGAGGCCGCGAAGGCGTCGACCACGCTCTGCGACTGGTTGTTGCTGAAGTTCGAGACCGCATCGGTCATCGCGTTGACCATCATCGCCTGGCGGGTCAGCTGCTGCGCGCTGGTGCCCGATCCCCCGAACGCCGTCGCGCCGATTGCGCCGACGTCGTTGGAGAACTTCGTTTCTGCGGCCGAGGTCGATATCCCGGGGAAGAACTGCTGCGCGATGCGCGGCAGCGCGGCGGTGTAATAGGCGTTCCACCCCGTCAGGATCAGGTTGTAGGCCGACTGGCATGACACGATGTTCGAGGAGCCATCGGGATAGCGATAGGTCTGCGAGAGCGAGACCGATCCCGGGGCCATGGCCGCCAGCATGTCGGGAGCCTGGGTGATGCTCTCGATCGACTTGCGGCCCATAAGCACGTCGTAGAACACGCATTGCTTGAAATGCTCGTTGAGATTGAGCGCCAGCGTCGGATCGTCGATCCGCAGGTTCTGCGTCGCATCGAGCAGCTTCGCCCCGTAGATCATGCCGCCCGTCGAATAATTGAGCGAGGCCGGCATGACGAAGACGGTCTCGGCCGAGGTCGTGAGGTAATCCCCGATCTGGCTCGTGAAGCTCGCAATGCCGGCAAGCCCGATCGGCACGTTGGCGACGACCGCCGGCGCAAGCCCCGGATTGGTGCGGTCGGTGACCTTGACGCTGGTCGTCGGCACCATCAGCACCATGTACATGAGCGTTGCCTGCATGAACCAGCGGATCAGCGCGCGCGGATCCATGTTCCAGGCCGTGGTCATAAGCGCCATGGCAAAGCCCATCACCATGACCACGCGCAGCAGCGCCCGGTAGCCGCCCGCGCCCGACCAGGCCGCGATCGCGTTGAAGACGTTGACGAGGTACTCCCCGCCGCCCACCGTGAAGACCTCTACCGTCGATCCCATGTTATTGCTCCTGCCTCACGGCCGCAGCCCTTGCGCGGAGAGCGCGCGGGAGAAGTTGAGCGAGGCGGCAAGGCCTGGCGCCATGCGCGATTGCAGGGTGCTTTCGATGCGCATCGCCCTATCGACGATATCGAAGGTCCGGTTGACGCGATCGGTGACGCCCGTGGCGCGCTGGGCGATCTGCCCGCGCACGTCGCGCAGCTGCGCCATGTACTGCTCGACGTTCGAAGCATTGCTCTGCGCCTCGAGGCCGCCGCGCGAAGCGGCGACCTGGTCGAGGAAATGGGTGACGATGGAATCGAGCATGTCGATCGACACCACTTCGGCAAGGGAATCGATCTCGGCGTCCGACAGGCGGAAGCCGGAAGCCGCCTGCACGGCGAGGATCTTGTAGAGCGGCACGCTGGCGGTGCCGAGCAGGTTACGCTCCTCGGCCGTCAGCACAGTGTCCGTCGCGATCTTGTCGCTCATCGACTGGATCAGCGCCTTGACGTGCGGGCGCAGCGCCTGCGTTCCCAGCGCCGGCACGGTCTGGCCCCCGGTCTGGAGCGAGAGGCAATCGGTGCCGTCCGTGCACTTCAGAATATTGACCGCCTGATTGCCATCGAGCAGCGCATCGAGCACCGGTCCCACCTGCGGACCGACATACTGGACCGTGGGCTCCTCGCTGTCGCTGCCGCGCGCCGGCACGACGATCGTGCCGGTCAGCGTCATCATCAGCTCGCGCATCTGCTGGCTCTGGTCCGCCATGGGCGAGGCCCTGATGATCGCCCAGGCATAGTTCTTGGGGCCGGGCAATTGCTGCTTCAGCGCGCCATCGGCCTGGTTCAGCGTCGAGGTCTGCTGCCCGCCGTTGCCGCAACCCTGGCGGCTGCGCGCCCAGTCCGAGAAGATGCCCTTGGACGTGCCGACCGCATTGCAAACGGAATTGCTTTTGATCCCCATCTCGCCGGCGACGCCGCCGACCAGCGCCGAGGCCGCCTCGCAGGAATTGATGTTGAACTGGTTGAGATCCTGCACGGCCTTCTCGAGGTCGCCCATGACCTTGTCGATCTGCGGGCTGATCGCCTGGATCGCGAGATGGAAGGCAAAGCCGATCGCGTTGTTGGCGACGGCCTTGGCCATGGCGACGAACTGGTCGGAGTTGATGAACGAGAACGAGCCCGTGAACATATCGATGCCGCCGCATCCCGCCGTGACCTTGGGCAGCTGCAGGTTGGCGGGATAGACCGTCTTCTGCGGGAAACGCGCCCACATCGATCCCAGCGAATAGTAGCCGGCGGACTGGCCCTGATAGGCGACAGGCCCGGTCGCGTTGGCGGCGACGCCCATGTCGGAGAAGGCCTGTTCCATGTCCGAACCGACGCCGGCGCCGGCGGGCGCGATCGAGCCGAAGATCGTCCAGGCCATGGCGCCAAGGGCGAGCGAGGTGCGCGCGAGCGCGCGGCGGCGAAGAACGCGGGCCATCAGAAGCCACTCCCCGGGCGGGTATTGGTGAGCACGAAGATCCGTTCGGTGATCTCGTCGGCCGAGAGGATGCCGGTGCCGATCGGGACCGGGCGTTTGGTCACGGTGTCGTAGAGCACGAGCGCCGGCGTCGCGCGCGAGGTCAGCCCCATGCGCGCGTACTGGCCGGTGTCGACGACATAGCGCGGGAAGACGCGGTTGGGACCACCGTCCATGGAAACGGCGACGACGTCGAAGCCGCCCTTGTCGGACACAGCCTTGAGGATCGGCGCGAACACCTCGCAGGCCCCGCAGCTCTGCGCGTAGAAATAGAAGATGCCATAGCGCTGCGACAGGTGGCGCAGTGTCGCCTCTTCTTCGGCCTTGCGGTTGTCGAGCCAGGCCCGCTTGCCGAGCGACGAGACCGGGCGCTGCAGCGTGTAGTCGAGCGCAGGATCCTGCCAGACCGCGCGTTGCCAGACATCGGAGAACATCGAGGCGCGATCCAATTGCTCGCGCTGGTAGCGGATATAGGCGGTCACATTGGCCTCGGTCGGTTCGATAACCGCGCGCGCCTTCAGCTCGTCGAGGCGCTGGGTGATCGCCGCCAGCTGCGCCGTCGCCGAACCCGCAGGTGCGGGCGCCGTTTGCGGCGATGGCGCCGGGCGCTTGCGGCGATCGCAGTAGAACCAGGTGCCGAGCTTGCGCTGGTGGCAATAGAAGGCATCGCCCGTCACATCCTCGCCGGCGGCCGGCGCCGAGGCGACGACACCAGGCGCCGCGCCGGTATCGTCGGGGAACGTGTCCCCAGCCTCTGCCTGTTGCATCCCGTCCCCCGACGCCGGCACGGACTGGGCCGGCGCTACGCCGGCATGAATCAATGCCAGCAGCGTGGCGGTTGTCAGGAAGGTCCTGCGCATCATCGCTATCTCCTGTCAGGTCTGTCTTGAGGGGAACGCCGGTTACCGCGCCGGCCACCGGAACCGGGGGCCGGAAGACCCCGGAGAGCATCTTCGTCGCCGACGCCGGTCGGCACGCGGTCCTTGCCGGTGAGGCGGAACACGCCGGCAAGCATCAGCGGGCGTTCAACCGCGGCGAGCACGGCCTCGCCGAGCGGCGTGGTCAGCGCAAAGCTCATGCCCTCCTCGTCCCGCGTGATCTCCAGCCAGCCCTTGTCTTCCGAGCCGTAGATCAGATCGGCGAACTCCTGGGCGGAGAGGAAGGGGATGAACCAGCGATACATCGAGGCGATCACCTCATCGACGGGCACGGGCCGATCGGCGCGGCAGCGCACCAGCGCGGCCCATTCCTGGACGGTCACCGTCGGTTGTCCCGAATGGGTGTTGATGCTGGCTTCGATCTTCGCCTCGAACGCGGCGCGTTCCGCCGGCGTCATGTCCCCGAGATTGTCGTCGTCATCATGCATGTCAGGTATTGCCCCCCTTGTCGGTCTGGTGAGGCCGGCGCTCGTAATCGCGGCTTGCAGCCTCACCCATCGCGAACGCATCCGGATCGCTATCCACGTTGGCGGACATCAGTTGCCCCCGCTCCCGTTGATGGCGCTCCCGCTGGACGCGTTCTGCTGGTAATACGCCTTGATCTTGGCCTGGATGTCGCTCGCCATCTGCGCCTGGTCGGGAAGCTTGGCGGACTCGAGAAACTCGGAATAGATTTCCGAGAAGTCCATCTTCGAGAGATCGAGACGCGAGAACTCGTCGAGCGTGAGGCCGACGCACTGTTCGGTCTTGGGTGGCCCCCATGGCTTGTCGATCTGGGGGCGGCCCTGCTCCTGGATGATCCGGGTGAGCTTCGATTCAAAGCAGCAATAGGTCTTGCGCTTGGTGGTGCAGACCCCGAGGAAACTCGACGAGCAATAACTGCCGACGAAGTGGCACAGGCCGAGGCGATCCTTGACGTCGAGTTGCTTCTCGCTGCTGGCGCACAGGAATGTCGTCAGGAACTGCGTCGCGACACTGGCGATCGCGGTCGCGCCGCCCGAGGCGAGCGCTGTATACGCCGTGACCGCCGCGCCACCGGTGAGGAGGCCGGAAACCTTGCCCGCGCAGCAGTTGACGAGACCGAACACCGGCTTGTGGCAGGTCTCGCGCGTGCCCGAGAACATCTCGAGCTTGTCGGGATCGAACTCCTTGTGGGCCTGGTCGATCGCGCCCAGGGCGACGAGCGCGTCCTTGAACTCGTTCGACGAGTCCCGCTCGATCTGCTGGCAGGCGCCGCCGGCGCAGTAGATATCGCCCGAGCAGACATATTCCCGGTTGGGCGGCCCCTGCTCGCCCGGCACCGGGCAGCTGTAGGTGCGTTCGGTGACCTTGCACGGGCCGGACTGGGTCTCGTCGAGGCAGGTATCGCGCAGCCACTTGCATTGCGGATTGGCCTCGAGATCGGTGCATTCGGTCTTCTGGCCGACCGTGACGCAGGCCCCGTCGATGACGTCGCCGCCATTGGGGCAGACCTGGATGGGCGTCGCCGGTTGCTGGAGCACCTGGCTGCAGGTCGAACCGCTGAGCGTCCATCCGGCGGGACAGCTCCACGACGAGGGCATTGCCGCCGTGCTGGCGCGGCACAGCGACCCATCGAGGGTATAGCCGGTGGGACATTCATAAGTCGGCGTCGCCGAGGCGGTTTCGGCCAGCGAACAGCTCGTGCCCGAAAGGGTGTAGTTGGTCGGGCAGGCATAGATCGGCGTGCCCGCCTGCGTGGTGGTCTGCGAACAGGTGGTGCCCGACAGGCTGTAGCCGGCAGCGCAGGCATAGGTGACGCTGGCCGAGGCGGTCTCGGCCGTGCTGCAGGTGGTCCCCGAGAGCGATCCACCACTGGGGCAGGAATAGGTGATCGACGCCTGCTGGCTTTCCGTGGCCGTACAGGTCGTGCCCGAGAGGGCATAGCCCGCCGGGCAGGAGTAGCTGACACTCGCGGGCTGACTCTGTGTTGAGGTGCAGGTCGTCCCGTTCAGCGCGTAGTTCGCGGGACAGGTATAACTGACGGCCGCTCTGGTCGTATTGGTGGTGGTACAGGTGGTCCCCGACAGCGAACCCCCGTTGGGGCAGGAATAGCTGGCCGTGGCGTTCTGGGTATAGACGATCGAGCAGGTCGCGCCGTTCAGCGTGTAGCCGTTGGGGCAGGTGTTGGCCTTGATCGGGTTGTAGAGGCAGGAATCATAGATGCCGGTATTCTTGAGCCGGCGTTTGTCGTGGAATTGCATGCCCTTGTAGGTCGGCGATGCGCAGTTGTAGTTCACGAAGTACGTCGACGAAATCATGCAGTAGTCGGCTTCGAGATTGTAAGGCGAGCCGCTTCCCTTCTTCAGCAGCGTCCCTTGCCCACACTGCAATTCCTGCGTCGCACCCGTCGTGGCGGTCTGCGAACAGGTGGTCCCGCTCAGGCTATAGCCCGCCGGGCACGAATAGGAGGCTGTCGCGGAATACGTGCTGGTCTGGACACAGTTCGTCCCCGAGAGCGTCCCGCCTTGCGGGCAGGAGTAGCTCGGTGTCGCCGCCTGCGAATTGGTCTGCGTGCAGGTGGTGCCGTTGAGGCTGTAGCCACCGGGGCATGAATAGCTCGCCGCCGCGGCCTGGCTCAGCGTGCGCGAGCAGGTCGAGCCGGACAGGGTGAAGCCGTTGGGGCAGCTGTAACTGGCCGTAGCGGCGTAGGTCGTGCCACGCACGCAGGTCGTGCCCGAGAGGCTCCAGCCCCCGGGACAGGCATAGATCGGGCTCGCCGCCGCCGTGCTGGTCTGCGAGCAGATCGATCCCGAGAGCGTGAACCCGGCAGGACAGGTATAGCCCGATACGCTGGCGCCGATCGTCGTGGTGCGTGCGCAGATCGTGCCGCTCAGCGTCCATCCCGCCGGGCAGTTCCATTGCTTGACGCTGGCCTGGATAACCGACGAACAGGTCGTGCCCGAGAGCGTATAGCCCGAAGGGCAGTTGTAGCCGGTGACCGTGGCGTTCTGCGTCAGCGTTTTCGTGCAGGTCTCGCCCGACAACGTCCAGCCATCGGGGCAGGTAAAGGCGCCGACCGGTTCGGACGACGATACCGTCTGCCCGACATCGCAGGTGGCTTCGTAGAAGACCTGCGTCGGCGGCGTCAGGATCTCCTGGCACTTCCCCTGCTGGCCGCTGGTCGCGATACCCTCGGTGGTCGTGCCGGCATTGGCGTTGATCGCCTCGCCCCGCGCCTTGATGTCGGCAAGGCTCGCGGGATCGATGCGCGACCGGTTGCTGTCCGCGCCCCGCATCAGGTTCCAGGCGTCATTGCCGACCGCCCCCGTCGCGGCCGAGCCCAGCGCCTTGTCATCGGTCCCGTAGAGACCCGACAGGCTTTCGGGCGCGGCCTGGTAGCCGGGGATGGTGTCGGCATTGACCTGCTGGTCGGGGATGCCTTCAGCGGCCGACTTCTGGCCCTTGGCGAATGCCGTGCCGTCGTTGTTGGCGGCCTGGACGTCGCCCTGCTCGAGTTGGCCCGCAGCTCCTGCGACCTGCGCTGCCACGACGCCATTGTTGACCAGCAGCGACAGCGTCGCCACCAGGCACAGGATATCACGGGCAAGGCGGCGCATCAGGAACCCTGCCCCTTCCTCAGACGCCCCAGCGCCTGCGCGGCGATCTGCGCGCCGGGTCCATCGCCGGCGGCGATCGTGTCGAGCGCATAGTCGAGCGTGACATTGCCGCTGATGCGGTCGAACGGTGGCGGCAGCGTCGTGCACTCGAGGCCATCGCAGAGATCAAAGTCGGAGGTGACAACGACCACCGCCGGGACCGCGCTCACATGAAAGGCACGGAACAGGCGCGGATCGATGCCGATCGAGCCGTAATCGTCGCGGCTGTCGACGACCTTGAGAATGCCCTCCTGGAACGCCTTCATGGAATTGCCCGGAAAGCCGTTGAACACGACCGAGCCGCCGGCGCGCGCGGTGTCCCGGATCAGCGCCTTCAGCGATTGCGGCGGCATCGCGAGCGAGGCAAAGACGATCAGCTGCGGTGCACGGCCGTGGTCGGCGCCGGCATCGGCCGCGGTCTTCACCAGCGCGTCGAAATCGACAAGGCCGGCAGGCCCTCCGCCGAGACGCGGCAGGCTCGCGGTCATGTTGCGCTGGCCGACCTCGGCGGTGGACTTCGCCTCCTCGCGCAGGGCCTCGCTGCGGCGCAGGACTTCGTCGGCAAGAGCCTGGGCGTCGCCCTCCCCCGCCTTGCCGCGCGCGAGCACCGCCTGGATGTCGATACCCTCGACGTTCTGCGCCACGGCATAGCTGGCGCCCGCCAGCGCCAGAGCGCCGAGCGGCACGAGCGCCATGCGCTTCATGCGTGAATTCCTTTCGCTCACAGGACGCAGCAGTTCCGTTTGCGCCACACGAGGTAGCCCATGTCCTCGCCAGTGACGGGGACGGCGTTGCCCGAGCCGGGTTTCATGTCGCTGGCGCCGATCGGCGGACAGGCCCAGCGGCCCTTGACCATCGGCGAGGGGATCGTCGCCTGGAAGCGGTACTGCTGCTTCCGCATGATCGGCATGACGTACTTGCCGCACAGGCCCTTGGACCCCATCGTCCCCCAGGCCACGCCCTCGCGGTGGAGCTTGTAGGCAAAGCGCGAGAGCGCGAGCCGGCTCGACTGGACCTCGCCGACATGCTCGGCGATATTGCCGTCCATCGGATACATCGAGCCGAGACAGCCGGCGCACCAGAACAGCGGATCGAGCGGCAGCTTGAGCGTCGCCGCACCGCAGTCGGCGGCGCAGGCGACCTGCGCGATCGGATTGGCGAAGACCGCGACTTCCGGGTTGATCAGCGCGGTCAGGGTGTCATCCTGCCAGAGCGGATCGATCTCGGTCACATAGGCGATGTCGAACGAGGACTGCTCCATGCAGGCAACGTCGGTCAGGATCTCCATCCAGTAGAGCAACGGATAGACGTACCAGTGGACGTTCCACTTGGCCCCGCCATTGCGCCCGTCGCGCGAGGAGGCGGCACGGCCGTAGCCAATGTCAAAACCCGGCGCGATCCGCACTCCGCCAAGGCTCGAGAAGCACCAGGGCTTCATCGTGACATCGGCAAGCCGCACCGGCTCCCAGAAGCCGAACGCGAAACCGATGCGCGGCAGCGGCGAGCCGCAGGCGCAGACCGGAAGCGAGGGGTTGTCGGTATCGGGACGCTCACCGGGAAATATCTTCAGCGCGCCAACGGACAGAGGGAACAGGCAGGACCAGCACACATCGGTGATCGGGTTAACGAAGCGGCCGGTGCATTTGGCGGGAACATTGGCGGCGGCAACGCCGGTATCGGCATGGGCGCTCGCAGTAAGGCCGCCGATGCCGAGCATCAGCGCCAGCGCGGCGACCAGCGTCCGAACGGACAGGAGCGCCGCCCCAAACCGCACATTGAAGGAACGCAGGGGGAACATCGCAAGCGCGCTCATTTCCTGCCGATCCCGACCGGTATCTCGGATACGCGCATGACCTTGCCGGCAGGTTCGACGACGGCCGGAACCGCATGGATGCCGAAACGGGCGGTAAGATAGCCGCCCTGGTCGAAGTAGAACCGCCGGCGCCTGCGCGTCATCGCCTCGAGCGGCGCGCCTTTCACCATGACGATCTTGGCATTGAGATCGGTATAGCGCCGCATCGCCCATTCGAGCTGGTCGCGATCGTCAGCGTCGATGAACACCAGGCTCTGGCGCACGGTCACGAAGTCGAGCGGGTTGACCCGCTGGCCGGCCCGCGCGATCGCGTTGCCCTTGGTATCGAACACGTCGTGGTCGATTGTGATCGCGGGATCGTAGATCCAGCTGCGCGGGGTGGTGGCGAGGCCGATCCCGACAACCGGATCGGGACGGCGGATACGCGCCTCGCTGCGGCGCGCGAATTCCTGGTTCATCCGCTCGATCGCGCCCGAGTCCTTGAGGCGGGTGAGCTTGTTGCGGATCATCGCCAGCAGATCGGGCTCGATCACGGCGAAGACCGCACCATGCTGGCCATAGTCCCGCGCCATGGCGGGCGCGGGCGCCGGCGCCAGGCCGGCAGACACGGCGCAAGCGAGAAGAGCGAGACCTCCGCGCCGCATCACAGCAGGACCCTGGTGGCGATGCCGACGATCTGGCGGCGGCAAACGAAGCCGATCGCGGCATAGCGGCTGTCAAAGCCGTCCTTGTGCGCGCTGCCCATGTAATAGCAGCCGTCCGGAATGCGCCCCACCGGCCCCGGTTCCAGGACTTCGCCCTGCATCGTGCGCGGCTTGAGGTGTCCGACGACGCGGCTCGCAACGTGGCGGCCGCTGGCGTCGGTCACGGTGCGCAGCAGCACCACGTCGTCACCACGATGCTCGATCACGTCGCCGGCGAGGCCCAGCGCGATCTTGCCGAACGCCGACGGGGTCTTCCCGAAATGCGCTTCGACGAGCGCGTTGCGGGGCGGCAGGAAGAACGCGACCTGACCGCGCTCGGGCAACTTGCCCCGTTCGACCACATAGGCCCAGTTCGGAAGCGAGTGCGAGCGGTTGATCAGGAAAAGGTGGTTATGGGCAAGATCGTCGAGACCGCGCCAGAGCACGAGCGCGGCCACGAGGGCCGCACCCAGCAGCCAGCGCTGCCGGGCCGTCATATGCGCGGGCGAAGGCGTCGCGATCTCACTGGCCGGATGCGCCACTGGCCCCTCCCCCCATGGCCGGTGCGGGCGCCGGCATCACACCGACCTGTCCGGCAGCGCCATTCGGCACGATCGCGCCCGCGCCGCTGGCCGGCAGGCCGGCGTTGCCGGAGCCTTGTGGCGCGGCTCCGTTGGCGCCAGCAGGCGATGCCGGCATGCGCGGCGCGGGATTGGCGAGGATAAGCTTGCCCACCGCTTCGCGCACTTCGGCGGTGATATTGGGCGTGGACGAAGACACCACGGCTTCGCCAACAAGGATGGTCTCGCCCGCTCGCGCCCTCTGCTTCAGCACCGACTGCAGCGCCGCCATGTACTGGCGGGTGTCGATCTCGGTCTGTTCCGGACTGTTCCCCGTCCGCGCCTCGGCCATTACGAAATCGTTCATCATCGCGGCAAGGTTCACCGAGACGATCCGCCGGCTTTGCAGCACATGGACATCGCGGGTGATCCATGCGCCCCACAGCACGGCGCCGGCGATCGCGGTGCTGCCCAGCAGCTGGCCCCAGGAGAAACCGGCGAAGCCACGGCGGCGGGGCGGCGCGGCAACAGCGGGCGTTGCCGGCGACGAGACAGGAATCGGATCGCCTTCACCGGGCACGGAGACGGACAGGGACGGAGTGGTGGTAGCCATGACGGTAAACCTTCAGGATGAGCTGGAGAGGGCGGCCGGCGCGGCCGCGTGGCGCAGCGCGGCAAGGCGTGACAGGCAAAGGCAGACGAACAGCACGACGAGGATCTCGCTCACCAGCCTTGCAAAATCCGCCCGCGCCGCCGGCGATGCGGCGACGAAGTGGCGCGCGAGATTCTCGGCCTCGGTGAAGAACGTCAGCCAGGTGGCGTTGGCCATCAGCACGAACAGCGCCAGCAGAAGCCCAAGCGCGGCGGCCGCGTTGACGAACAGCCAGGTCGCGAGAGCGACGGCCCAATAGAGGATCGCGGACGTTCGCCCCGAGGCAGTCGAGCGAGAGGTCACCGATCGAACTCGTCTTCGACGAAGTGCTCGAGCCCCCGCGCCGCGTCGGAGCCAAGCCGCCAGCCAAAACCGCGGGCGATCGAGTTGAAGATCGTGCTGATGAAATGGAAAAACATGGGCGATCCTTCTCAGGACAGGTCGAACAGATGGGAATGACGGCGCATCACTCCGCCGCATCCTGGACATCGACGTTTTCGAGCGGCGACCATTTCCTGGGATCGTCGGGGTAGGCGATGCGCTCGATCGCCTGCGCCATCGGGAAGCCGCGCTCGACATAGCGCTCGACCGCGGCGAAGACCTGCGGGCTCGAGGAGAACACCGTCGCGGAATAGGGATCGAGCACGAGGCGGCCGACGGCGAGCGTCTCGGGGCCGCGGATCATCAGATCGGAATATTCGGTGCCATTGCGCTTGAGCGAGCGCATCAGCGCTTCGCTGCCATCGCTGAGATCGAAGCGCCCGTGCTTGGCGAAGTCGGTGATCGTCTCGGGCTTTTGCTGGAGAATGACCGACCAGTCGCTGTTCTCGAGAGCGGCCACCGATCCTTCGGACTTGTAGTAGTCGTTGAGCGATTGTGTCGCGGTGATGAGCGAGCCGCCGTACTTGCGGCAAGTGCGGGCATAGGCCTCGATAAATTCGGCCATCGAGCCGCCCTTCAGCATCTGCCACGCTTCATCGAGCAGCAGCGCCTTGCGGGTCGCGCGGTCCTCCCGCATCGCCTGGCTCGAGAGGAACATGATCGCGCTCAGCACGACCGAGCGCAGTTCCTCGCGCGAGGCGAGATCGGACAGTTCGAACACGGTGAGCGCCGCGCCGATCTTCAGCGAGGCGCGGCCAACGAAGAACTTGCCATAGGTACCCGCGCTCGAGAACGGGCGCATGCCGATCGCGAGGGCCTCGCCCTGCGGATGGCCCGTCCCCTCGAGCGCACGGATCACGCCATCGATCGAGCCCTCGACGCCGCGCGCCGCCCACTCGGCGTTGACCGCGCCGTCGACAAGGCCGACTTCGGTATCGTCGAGCCGCGTCGTGGGCCGCGCCATCTGTCCGATGATCGCCTTCAGCATCGCCATGCAGTCGAGACGGTAGTCGTCGCTCAGTGCCGCTTCCGCGCCATCGATCATCGAGAACGGGTTCAGGCGGAAGCCCGCCGACATCGTGAACTCGACGAACTCGCCTCCCTGCAGCTTGCACGAGTGCTCGAAACTGCGGCCATCGTCGATGACGATGACCTTGGCGCCGGCACCGACCAGCGCGGCGGTCATCTCCTGGAGCGCCACCGACTTGCCCGAACCGGACTTGCCGACGACCGCGACATTGTGGTTGCCGGCGGCGTTCTCGAACGGCGACCAGAAGAAGGGCTGGCCGCGCCGGCCCAGCAGCAGCAGGTGCGGCACCGGCGATCCCGCATATTCGCCCTGCATCGGCGCGATATTGGCGACCGTCGTCGTCAGCATCGTGCGCATGCGCTTGAGCCGCTCGAAATCGCGCGCCAGGCCATTGGCCATGGTCATCGGCATGACCGCGAGCAGGCCCGGGATCTGCATGTAGCGCTCGTCCTGCAGTTCCCATCCCGAGGACTTGTAGATCGCCTTCAGGTTGCGCTCGTGCGCATCGCCCTTGCCGAAGGGCGAGAACGTGGTGACGCCGTAATAGACCCGCACCAGCTTCTGGCCCTGGCGCAGCTGCTCCTGCACATATTCCCATTCGCGGGACTGGTCCTTCAGCTGCGGCATCCAGCGGGCCGAACGGGAATCGGCGAGCGAGGTCGTGCGCATGAACTTGAAGCTCGCGCGCGCCGTCGCCGCCTGCTCGTCGGGATATTCGAGCGCCAGCACGGTCGCGACGGGGCACGGCATGCGCAGCTTGTCGATGAAGGGATCGCCGATCAGCTTCGCAGTATCCCATGCCGTCCAGCGTGGCGGCAGGTTGCGGACGGCATAGGAGCGCACATCGAAATGATCGGGCCGCACTTCGCCGATATCGGGCGTGCCGTCGGTGTTCTGGCCGAGCGCGCGGAAGCGTTCGGTGCGCAGGACGATGCGCGTCGGCTCGATGCGGATCTCCATGTCGCGGCGCACGGCCTGGTCGGCGATCGGATCGAAGGCATTGTAGCCGGAGACATCCTCGCCGCCCGAGGTCGTGGGCGAGGTGAAGTCGTCGATCAGCGCGAGCAGGCCGACCGGATCGACGACCTGGGCATGGACGTCGATCGATTTCAGCATCGAGATCATGGAATCTCTCAGGGCAACGAGTTCAGCGTCGGTCGTCTTCGCGCCTTCTGGAACGCCCACCGAGACGATCACGCGGTGCGAGCGCAGATGGAACGGGGCATCACGCGACAGGCTTTCCCAGACACCGCCGTTGATATGGTCGCAGCGGTGCTGGGCCATGCGCTCGTAGATGCCGCCGGCCTCGGCGCGCGGCATGAACCACATGCCGATCGTGCCCGCGATGCGCGGGCTCTGCCACTGGACGATCTGGATGCAGGTCTTCTCCGGGATGCCTTCGGACAAGAACTGCGCGATGATCTCGCTGGTGCGATCGTCGGCGCCGACCAGCGGGGCCATCTCGACGAGAAATCCGCGCGAGGCGTTGTTGTAGTAGATCTGCGAGCGGGGATCGTAGCTGCGATAGGGCAGCCAGTGCGCGAGCATTGGGATCGCCGCCTGCGGCGGCGCCTTGTCCACCTTGCGCGGACCACCGAAGAGATCGGCGACGAGGCCGTCAAAGAACGCCATCAGTGCCCTCCATCGCCGCTGGTAGCCGGGAACGCTGGCGCTCGAACCGGCGCGGACGGAGATGCCGGCGGCGATCTGGGAGCAGGAGCAGGAGCCGAGGACGGGGCCGATCCGGACGCGGTTGCAGCCGCCGCCGGCGTACCCAGCGTCCGTTCGACCTGGGTTCGAATGCTCGCCACAGGCGAGGCCGCGACGGTCCTACCGCCATCGGAGGTCACCATCTGGTCGAACGCGGCGAGTTCCGGCGCGCCCGCCGCCAGTTCGACGAGGCTCAGTCGGACCGGTGTGGCTGTCGCCGGCGGCGTCCCACCGCCCAATCGGGGGCCTGGCGCATCCGGCTCGACATAGACAACCGTGGCATCGCGCCAGCGGCCAAAGCGATCGGTGCGCGCGGGCATCACCACCTTGAGCGCACCGGCCGAATGCTGGGCCGGCACGGACTGGCCCGCCACGGACTGGGCTGCCGCCGATGGCAGCGCGTCCGACCCGGCCGGGGCGTTCATCACAGCCAGCGCCTGATCATCGATCTTCGACGTCGGCGCGCAGATGCCGTCGGGCGCACGGCAGACGAAGTTGCCTTTGACGTTGCCGCCAAGGCTGACGCAGCCGGCGACAAGGGCCGGCACCGCGATCGCGAGCAGAAGTGCGGGCCGGTTCATGGGCACACACTCCCAAGATCCACGCGTTGACGATCGTGGTCGACAGGCGTTGCGCCCGCGACGATCGCCTGCGCCAGCGAGCCGGACACCAGCGTCGCGAGCAACAGCTCGCCGCACACCGCAAAAGCCTTCAGCCCCGCGAACAGCGGCAGCAGACCGGCAGGATCGAACAGAGCCATCCTGCTAGCCGCGCCGGCGCTGAGCCCATGGAGCACGCCCAGGCCCACCGCTTCGAAGCCGACCAGCGCCGCGACGATCATGCGCTTGCCCGTCATCGCCGCGCTCCCCTGAGCCAAGGCTCGAGAATGTCGCGCGAGCGGTAGCCTTCGAGGACTTCGCCATCGGAGCGCACGATCACCGGCGTGCCCGTGAAATTGTTGGTCCGCGCGAACTCCTCATTGGCATCGAGGCCACTGGTGTCGCAGGCCGCTGCCGGCAGGGGTTCGCCGGCATAAGCCGCCTTCACCGCCCTTGCCTTGTCGCGCGCGCAATAGACGCGGTTGGCGATATCGCGGCTGCCGAGCGTCGAGATCGGCCGCTCGATCACGCGCACGTTCATGCGCTCGAGTTCGTTCACGAGCGCGCGACAGTAGCCGCAATGGAAATCGGTGAAGATCGTGACCGGCGTGCCGTCCGGCGCGCCCCAGACCACCGCGCCTGCCGTCCCGAGCTTCGAGAGATCGACACGCCGTGCCGCGGCCGGCGGCGTCGCGGGCTGCGGGGCATTGCCCCGGCCCATCAGCGCCGGCGCGCTGGTCTCGCCGCCCTCTTCCTCGCGCGCTCCGGCATTGGCCGCGCCGCCGAGCAGCAGGCCCGGGTTGATCTCGAGGAGCTTTGCCGCCGTCAGGTCCTGGCGCGTCTCCATGTCATAGACGCGGCCGATAAACAGATAGCGCGCGCCATGATCGACGTAGAACAGACTCTTGCCGGCGACGACCTCGCAGAGACCTGCGACCTTGTCGCAGTCCAACGCGCTCACCTCAGTCTTTGGCAGGCGCGCCTTGAGCAGATCGGTGACGTGGGTCGCATCGATATGGCCATCGGCGGCATAGACGCCGGCGGAGACACTGAGCGCGCTGACCGCGCCAACGAGCGCCGCGCGCAGCGTGCCGCTCCTGAACTTGCTGATGATGTTCATGATGAGGATACCCTTCAATTGCGGATGAACGCGCCTTCGAGGAACACGATCTCGACATCGATGCCGGTCGGCATCTCGATCACGGGCTGATACTGTTCGGCGCGCTCGATCAGGTATTGCGAGAGCCGGTCTCCGGCCTGGCTGATGCCTTCGCCGAGCCCGCCCTGGGCGATGTCGCTGGCGGAGAGCTTGGGCCGCTCGCCGTTGACGATGGTCTGCCCGCTGGTGAGGAAACTGCGGGTGTTGACGGAGAAGCCCTTGCCGACGCCGCCAACAAGGCCGGCGAAGAACGCCTGCATGGTGAGGCTGCCTTCGCGGCTGACGACGCGGCCGCGCACGCCGGTCTTGCCGCCGAAGGCGACGAAGCCCTTGACCTCGCTTTCCGCAAAGCGCCCGCCGGGCTGCGGACAGGTCATCTTGGCAAGGCGCACATAGACCTTCTCGCTCGAGAGATCGCCGCGTGCGGCGCCGTTCACCAGGCAGCCATCGATCCGCGTGGTGAGGACCTTGCCGTTCTGCGCGACCGAGCGGGCCGGGCCGGTAATGCGCAGGACCACCGGAAGGGGATCGGACTGCGACTGGACGTTGGAAGCGGCATCGACGCCGACGATGACCCGCGCTTTGGCGTAGCTGTTCGCCGGCAGATAGTTGGGGCTGTCGGTATAGATCGTATTGCCGCGATCGGCGGGCTTGGCCGTTCCGGCAGGGCCGGACGGTGTCGAAGAAAAGCTGATGACCTTGAGCTCGGAACGCGGCGGTGCCGCCAGTGGCGATCCCGAGGGCACTCCGCTCGCGCCAAAGCCCTGATAGGACGCGGGGCCAGAAGCGCCATAGAGCGCGCGCGGCCCTGCCGCCGCCGCGGTGCTCGCGCTGGTCTGCGCGGCGGCAAGCTGCTGGCGCAGGTTGCGGTTCTCGTCCTCATAGGCCGAGACGACCTTGGTGCCGTCGGCCGCCATGCTCGAGTTCTCCGAACGCAGCGCGTCGAGTTGCGCCTGCAGCTGCTGCAGCTGGTTCCCCTGCCCCGCCATCCGGCGCAGCTGGTTGTCCTGCGCCTGCAGCCGGTTCTCGCTCATCGCGATCCATTCCTTCTCGGAAAGGTTGCGGGCGCCCAGGTCATCGGTCGAGACCGAGATCTGCTGGCCGCCTTTCGGGGTATCCGTGCCCGGAGCCTTCGATCCGGAATCGGCGAACAGCCACCAGCCACACAAGGCCACGACCACCGCGCCGCCCGCATAGAGCGCGATCCGCTGGCGGCGCTGGACATCGTCGTTGGCGCCAAGGCCCGCTGCCGGTGTCGGCGCGGCGCTCATATCGAGAGCGGTGGGCGAGGCTTTCCTGCGCCCGAACAGATCGCTCAATGCCATTGTCTTACCTCACTGAACTGGGGTCCGCCGTTGCGGGCGGCTTCAAGCATTGCCGTCACGATTCCGGCGCCGCCCGGCGCGTGACGACATAGGCCGTCGTCACCTGGTGCGGCTCGAGGCGGGGGCTGGCGATGGCGATGGCGAGCGCATCGCCGGGCGCGATCTGCGCTTCGCTGAGTTCGGTCGCGGCCTTGCCCGTGTTCTCGATGCGCAGCACCCGGCCCGTCAGGTCGAGACCGCGGTACTGCGCGAGCAGCTGCACGGTGACATCGCCCGAGCGCACCGGCATCAACGCGGCCTTTTCCATGCGGAAGCCGGGCACGACTTTCTGTCCGGCCATGGCCTGGACAAGGCGGACGGCGGTCTCGTCGAGGTCGGGCGCCTGCTGGTCGCCCTCCTCGGCATCTGCCGCCTTGGCCGCCTTCTCCGTGGCGGGATTGGCGAGGAAGATCTGCTGCGCCTCGATCGGTTCGATCCGGCAGGCGAACTTGTAGACGAAGCCCATCTTCGAGGTGCCGAAGAACGACAGCGCCTTCGGCCGAAAGCCGGTGGGGACGGACAGATAGATATCGCCGCGGTTCTGCTCGTTGACCACCGAGAAATCGTCTAGCGGGTTTTCCGGCTGCACCTTGGAGACGCTGGCGAACGCATCGCCGACGAGGCTGATGCGGGTGAGATCGCGCTGCGAGGCGACGCATTCGACGCGGGCATTGTCCTCGACCGTGAGGGTCTGGTCGGCCAAGGCCGGCGTCGCGCCGAACAGGCCGGCGGCGAACACAACGCATCCGGCAAGCTGCGCGCCGCGGTTGTCGAGCCGGGACAGCAGCAGGGCGCCGGCCCCGAGACAAAGGCCCATGGCGGTTGAGGTCATGGCTGTGATCCTGTGGTGTGCTGGTCGGTTGCCGGCGGCGTTGCCGTTGCCGGCGCCGGAGCATCGGCGTCCGCTGGCGCGCCAGGCGCGGCGACGGCGCCGAAGCCGATCAGGCGCAGTTCGATGCCGGTGTAGGTCCACTCGAAACGGAAGGTGCGCTTGAGCGCTGCCACTTCCTGGCGGCCGACCATGGTGTGGAGCACGCCCGAGACCTCGGACGTCAGGTGTTCGGGGTCCACTTTCATGGACTCGATCGTGTAGAACTGGGCGACGCTCGACCCGCGCTGGTCGTTGACGATGCGCAGCAGTTCGCCCTTCATCCGCCCGTAAGCGGAAGGGTGGACGATGCGCAGGACCGCATCCATCCAGTATTGCGCGTTCTGCGGTGTGCGGTTGAGCATGAGCACGGTCGCATCGCGCGTCACCAGCTCGAGGTAGTCCTTGCTGACGCCGGCGCTCGAGAGTTCGATGGGCCGCGTGAGCACGGGCTGCAGCACGACTTCGCGATCGCGCGCCGACGCCGCGATCAGCGCGAACATCGCGACCACGCCGAGCCCGACGCTGGTGAGCACCAGCATGTTGCGCTGGCGCAGCACGCGCTGAGCCTGCGCCTGGCTGAAACCGATTTCCATGGATTATCCCGCCATCAAGCGAAGGTAGGAAGGCGGGACGGCGCGAAGGCCGGTCATCCCTGCGGGCAAGTGCCAGTAGGCCGCATGAAGAAGCCAGGATGTAGCGCGGCCCGCTTTTGCCTTACGCAGACCCCACCAACCCAGGAAACCGAATGCGATACCGACGAGCACATGCTGCGTCATGATGCCAACCACGAACGGAATCGCGAGCGCGGCGAACTCGTCGAGAGTCCACAGGCCGATCCGTTCAGGCTCATCAAGCTTTGCAGGAATACCATAGCGATCCATCGCCGCCCCTCCCCCGGATCATGCACGCGCCGGAAATCCGCCGCGCCCACGCCCGGTCACAGATCAGATGATCGCGGTGATCGTCGAGGTGACGATCGGGATACCCGTGCCGACACCGATGCCGACACCGACCGGGATGGCGATCTGCGCCATCGAGAAACGGCCGGACGCGAGACCGATCAGGCCACCGACCAGCGAGATCAGGGTGATGATCTTGCCGCCCGAGCCTTCGAGGAAGCCCGAGAACTTGGTGAAGGCCGTATCGAAGGTGGTGTCGGTGCCCGCCAGCGCGGGCATGGCGAACAGCGCCACCATGAGCGCCGCCATCAGCAGGCCGAAGGCGAGGTATTCCAGTTTGCGCTGAGGCGAGGCGTCCGAGACGCCACCCCATTTGGTCAGTGAGGCAGTTGCAGCCATACGATGTCCCTTGTTTGGAGTATCGTCAGTATTGACGACGCATGCAGCCAAAGGGACGGCAGACGATTTTCAAGTTAAAAGTGTTTCTCTAGGAAAAGATAATTCCGATTGAAGATAAAACGAACTTTCCAGTGTATATTAAGTTCATCCATGACGGATTAATGCAACATATATTTGCACTCCTCCGTCACTGCGTTGGATTTATGCAATCTTCTGGTGGATTTATGCAACACGCACCAACGAGCATTTAATTGAGCACACACTCCTCACAAACCCGCTTGCCGACCAGCGCGACATGGCTTACGGGTCATGATACATGTAATGTCATGTATTATGTTTGGCGAGGAAAACATGGCCCTCAGTGACAGCTATCGGGAGCTTTTCCTGAAGCAGACGAATCGGAACCCCGTTTCAGCACGATCAATCGCCACCAGGGCGAAACTGCACCAATCAAGCCTGATCCATTTTGCGGTGAAGGGCGGCCAAATGCGCTACGATCACCAGGTCGCCCTGCTGGATGCGGCCGGGATAGACCGACTGGCGTCGGTTCTTGCCGTTGAAGTGCTTCACGATCCCGAGAGCTACGAAAATCCCGCCATTCACATGATCGCCGGGATGCTGCCGCCGTTGCTCAAGTACCTCACGGTACAGGAGATGGATGCCGTCGATCCGTTTCACGCTAACGAGATGACCGTCATTTCCGAACATATCGCGAAATATCTAATCCAGGTCGTGGAAAAACGCCTCGCTCGCCGAAAGGTGCCATACGAGCACTTCACGTTGGATTTCTCGCGAGAAGCCCGGTGACATTCGTCCGTCCGGAAATGGTTCCAAGCAAACCATCCATTTCAGGGGCCGTTGCTGATTTCAAGCGTGCGCCAGTTGGCAAGAATTGTGGCGACATAGCCTCGCGTTTCCCGGATCGAGGGAACGGACTCGGAAGCCCTCACCCTTCCTGGCCCTGCATTGTACGCGGCCAGCGCAAGGTCCGCCCTGCCGAACTCCGTAAGATGGGCCTTGAGATATCGAGCGGCCCCGGTGAGATTGCCGCGCAGGTCGTAGCGATCAACACCGAGATTCCTGGCCGTACCCGGCATCAGCTGGCCGAGCCCAAAGGCGCCCTTCACGCTGGTAGCGAACGGATTGTACCGGCTTTCCTGAATGAGCATCGCATCGAAGAGTCCGACAGGCAGGCCCGCCTCGCAGGCCACCTGCTGCATCAACGGATAGAGCAGGCGTCGCCTTTCTTCTCCGGTACGCCCCATCAACTGCGACGGTCGCCACCGCCGCGCGCCGCAACCGCCGATCGCCATCGGGACCGGGATAGCCCGGCCCGCCCATACCGCCGTTGGCGCCTCACCAGTTCGCATCCAGCGAGGGATACGTAGAAATGACGACGATGAAGCCGCATCAGGAGGTTGCGTCCAGTCCTGCAGCATCACGGCCCCTGGCCGCACCGGCTCCTCAAAACCTGCCATCATATGCTCTGCAACATCGCGATGGCGATCCGCATGCTGGGTGGCCGGCCCCGCTTGAAAATCAAGCAAGGCCACGGCCCGTGACGGAACAGGACGCGCGTGAGCAGTCGATGCAAATAGAAGCGTCCCGGCGAGCACAAGCGAACGGTGTAATGTCATGCAAGGACAGTGCCCCGCAGGCGCCCCGCTCACAAGCCGAGGAATCCCACCAAAACGTCTGGTCTGGCCGTGAGCGCCCATCCAAACTGATCCGAAATCTCCTCAACGCCACTCCAATCCAGGGCGGACGCAGCAGGAACGGGCAACGAAACTACGCCTATCGCGAGCGCCAGATCAAGGAAGGCCTGGTCCCGGTACGCCTGCTCCTTCTTCGCGAGGTTCACACTGCGGTTACCCAGCTTCGCGATCGGCACGGTTTTGACAACCTGAGCACCGCAATCGATGCTTACCTGGTCATCGTCGAGCGGCGTGTGAATATCGCGGCGCTGGCCATGCCGCGCCGGCATTCGACCGCTGAGCCCTACGTTGAGTGCAACGCCATGGTGTCCGAACAAGCGCGCGCGTTCCTCGACCGGATCAAAAGCACGCACGGCTTGTCGCGCTACTATGCCCTCGAGGCCCTGCTGGTCGCGCACCCCGATCCCTGGGCCGTGCGCCCCGGAGCCAACAATTCATACATTAATTCGGAGAATGCCGTGAGCGGATAAACGAAGCCCGGCACGAAGGCCGGGCATCGCAGGATAACTTGCCTGAGCATTTGCACTGCCCAAACCGAACCCAACTCATCTGGGTTCAGGCTAGCTTTCCTCGACATTGCTGTCAACGATGCGCGCTCCGCGCCACGGGCTTTTTTTGCCCGCGATCGGCCTCACCCACAAGGAGGCTGACGTCATGAATTTACCTGTCACGAAGGGGGAGCATCCGACCCCTGCCGACCCCGTGCGCTATGAAGCCGCGATCGCCAGCGCCTGGCGCGAACTGCCGCCGGTCAACGATGCCCGCGCGCTGCGTGGCGAGATCCTGCAAACGCTCGATCGGCTTGCGCGCTACGCAACCCGCAGCCTCGACCTGTCCCGGGCAAACCTGCGTCACCTGTCCCGGCTCGTCAGTCTGGTGAGGCCCGAGGATATCGTCGCCAATGGCGGCCTGCTCGGCGCCTCGAACACCTGGTACGCCGAACGTCTCGGTGTTCAGCCGGACACGATGACGACCATCTTCCGGGCGCTGCGGCGCGCGGGGCTTATCATACCACACAATCCGACGAACAATCACCGTCGCACCGCGCGCCGGGGGCACGATGCATCCTGGGCTGGGCGTGGATACACGCTCAAGCCCCTGTTGGTTCGTCTTCCGGCGCTTTCGGCCGAAGCGCGACGGCTCGAACAGGATGCGGTTATCGTCCGCGCCAAGATGTTCGAAGTTGGCGCGCTGATACGCCAGATGCGCGCCCAGCTCGCGGCCGTTCCGAACGACGTTCTGGAGCAGCGCCTTGCCGAGACGTCGGCGGCGATACGCAATGCGGGCCCCTTCCCTGCCAGCCAGGAGGCAAGCGACCTTCTCACGCGCGCGTTTTCGCTCTCGATCGAGGTGGAAAGACATCTGGATAACCGCTCGACCGACACCCATTGTCCGGATTTATCTCTGGGCCAGTCCGGAAAAAATTCCGGACCCCATATTACAGCCGAGCAACAAGATACTGTGCTTGTATCGGCTTTGCAGGAGGGGGGTAGCGGTGAGGTCCGAGCGCCTTCGGGGCGAAATGCAGGGGATGGGGAGATGTCATGCGGCGTGACGATAGCGGAAGCGCGCCACCTCTTCCCGGCCGTGACGCTGTTCATTCCGCCGTCAGGCGATCACGAGAGCCTGGTTGTTGCGTCCTCGCGCCTGGCCGACGCGCTCAGGATCAACCCGCGGCTGCTGGGGCGAAGCTTTGAGGTCATGGGTATCGCCCGAACGATGTGGAGCCTCTTTCTCGTCTGCGAACGCACCGCGCGAGGCGACATCCGGGCCACGCCGGCCGCCTATTTCAATGGCATGGTCGCCAGAGCCGCCACCGGGGCACTGGATCTCGATCGCTCGATCTGGGGCATTCGCAAAGCGATCGCAGACACGCGGGCAGGGCATTGAATCCATATCGCAGGCATGCGGCCCCGTGAGGCTTGTCTGGGCATCAAGGGGTGTTAATAGTTTAATTGTCGTTAACGATTTTGATGTCGTGACGTAACGACTGCTAGTGGATGGAGCAGAATGTCATGAAGAACAAGCGCGCACCGAGACCGGCGCCAAGGCCGGCCACAAGAGGCTTCTGGACCGCCCTTTTGCGCTACCTGTACCAGAATTGACAGGTAGGCGCTGAACGCCGAGGTGACGGTGATGGCTGCATGCCTTGACCGTCACTCGGCAAAATCTGGTGACCTCAGATACGACACTGCCAGAATCAGAATCGTGGATGATATCGTCACGCGGTGACCGAAGATTCCGGAATAGTGATCACGCACGCTTCGTATATATTTACTCGATTGATCATCGAAACGGGCTCCGAACCTGATTTCGGAGTGCAGAGCCTTCTCAAATAGTTGCTCATCGCCCATCACGGACGCCAGTGTTTCGTGATCATTCCAGGGAAACTCGATCAGCAACGCTTTGATAAATGCATTGAAGCTGTATATCTTCAACTTCTCGATCTGGAATCGGGCATGCGCCTCTATGAGATAGGCAAATTGGTTATTTGTAACCGAGACAGTATACTCAGCATGTGCCATATAGGACGCGAACCTGAATTCCTTAGACCTTGATCCGGACCGAGAATCCTCTTTGCCTACACAGGACACTCCCGCTTTAGGCCGTCACGCGCACCCCGAAGAGGAAGCAGTATGGCAATCCTTTGAAGCGGCCGTAGAAGGTTTCACGCTGATCCAACAGATGAGCGTGGCCCTATCATCGCTCGCCAGGGAAAGCGAGTCTACGACACCCGCTGTTGCTGCTGTGCGGCCGTTACCAGCTCTTCCCACGTCATGACCTCCCCAACCGCCCTGCCGACACCGTAGTCCATTCCTGCGGTTTGGGCTGCTGCAAGATCCGCCTGCGTGACAAGGTTCGGTATGAAGAGGGTCCGGCCGAGTTCCCGTCCCAGATCGCCCGAGGCTCGCAGCAATCGCTCACCCGCGATGTAGCCGTAGCCAGAGAACGTCTCGGAGAGTTTCATCTGCGTGGCCCGAAGCCGGCGCAATGTCGCAAAATCGATGCCCCTGTTCGCGCCAAGCCCCAGCAGCGAACATTCGATTCCAAGCTTGCGCAAACGGAGCAGTTGATTGTCGCGCGAACTGCCGCGCGCCACGGTCTCCAGGCGATCAACACCAAGGGTCAAGCGTTGCGCAAGATCGGGTTTGCCCGACAGGTAATAGCTGACATCGTCCCACAGGTGGAGATCATCAAGAACGGTGGCGTCGATATTCAGCCACAAACGGAGATCGTGAAAATGGCAATTGCCGCTCTCTGGCCCGGCCAGAAACAGGCGTATCTGCGCCATGACCGTGTCACTGCTATCGGGAACCACACACTGGGTAAATTCGGCCCCACAGATATGGCCCGTCTGGAAGCTCAATACCGGTCGATATGGGCGCAGCGACGTTACATTGGTGCCGACGATCCTTTCCCTCTGTTCAGCGGACCGCGCGATCGCGAATGGAAGCCGACGCGCATATGCGCTCTGAGCGGCTTCAGTCGCCTGCAACAGCGCTGTCGGCAAATCCTGCGGCCCTGAGAATGCAACGCCGGCATGAATCGCCACCTCGGCGTTACGAGGACTTCCTTCAAGAAGACGACTCTCGAAGGAGGCCGAACACAGCACATCTCGCACATTGTGGATATTTTGTGCACCAACATAAAACGAAAGGATATCCGGACCCGTCAGGAATACCTTGGTGGTCGACCCAAGGTACAGAAGCCGTTGCGCTGTCGACTGCAACGCCGACTTAAGATCGTCCCCAGGATCAAGGCAGGCCACACGCAAGGAGCAAACCCCCAACGTCCCGGCCAATTTCTCCTCTTGAGCAAATGCGTGCCGGTTTGCCAGACCGGTATCGCTGTCGATCAACCTTTCGTGCTGGACGTCCAACTTCCATCGCATGAGCGCCGCATAGACCCATGCCAGCAGGATGCCGGGGAATAGCTCCACCTCGATGTTCCATCGCGTCAGGACGACGAAAGACAACGTTGCAGCAATCGAGAAGAGCGCCGCATCCTGCGGCTTGAAGGGCCGCCTCTTTAGAGCCCACAACAAGTGCGGAATCGCCAACGCCACGAGCCAGATGGGCAACCAGCCCAATTGCCGGGGGAGCCCCCGGCGTAACGTTTCGATCTGCACGATCAGATGTTGCGCCGACGCCTGCACATATCCGGAACCCGCCAGGGTGCCATATTCAATCCAATCCGAACTATGCCGATTGCTGATGATGACGATGCGTCCGGAAATGTCCCTCGGTGCAATGCGACCAGCGACAACGTCCGACAGCGACACTCGTCTGACGAGCCGGGTGCTGATGTTGGGATTAACAGGTGTCGTGAATTCAGACGGACTGGAACGCCCGGCAACCAAATATGGGATTGGCGCAATTCTGCCATGCGTCGTTTCAAGCCAGGGCGAAACGGAACCGCCGGGGCTGCGAAAGAACATTAACGTCAGGGCATTCCCAAAATGGACATTCCGTTGGAACTGCGGCAGCGGCCTGCGATATGTAACCTTCGGAAACGCTTCCAGATGGAGGAACATCCCCGAAAGCCATCCCGGTGTCGGGCCGTCATTATTATAGCCCTCTTCAGGATAAACATCGAGGAGGGCTATAACGGGACGCTTGAGGCGTGCGATTGTGTCTCCAAGACGGGTGTCCGCCTCCGGTGAAGAAGGCTGATCAAGAGAATCGTAATAGACAATTTGACTTGGATCCGCTTCATCGAGTTTCTTCAGGACATCGGACACCAAAAGTCGCTGCTCGCTCTCGGAACGCTTCGCAGCACCGCGGCCATCTTCTACCAGCAGGTAGTGATCGAGATCCCGATCCTTGAAGGGAATAGTCGATAGAAAGCGAAACGTCTCAAGCGGTGCAAACAAATCCACGGCCGAAGCCAGGAACGACAGGACAACCGCCCAGACAATAAATCCACGCGGGACAGGGAAACGGAAAAAGCGATGCACGCGGCGCTTCATAGTCAGGCGGTCTTGCATGGCAAGGGACTCTGGGGCAAAGAAGCATGTAAATGAATGTCACTTCGGACCAATCTGACGCGGAACCGGCAACCGTCCGTCTCTACCTCGAGATGCGCCAGCGCGTCATCGATGGTCGATTGCGCGGAGGGCAGTTGATACAGACACCGTCCGTTCTGGCCTTCTTCGAGTGCGGCATGTCTTCGGCGCGCGACGCGATGCGGCGATTGCGGCAGGAAGGCTACTTCTTGCAGGATGCTCGTGGACGCAATTTCGTCCGAACGTGGTCAAGCAACGAGATCGCCGATGCCTGGTCCATCGGTGCGACGATGTGGGGATATGCCGCCCTCCGGTTTACTGAACGCACTGACGAACGGTACAAAATTCATCTGAACACCTTGCTGACTGAAGCGATCAACGCACGGCCTACTGAACCTGGCGAGATTCAATTTACGGTATCCAGCATCCTCGCCACACTTCATATGATTGCTGCTCGCTCAAAGATCAGCAACGTGGTAACTACGCTTGACCTGCACGTCCCGTTGGGCCTTCGGCGTATTTGCCTGCAAATATTGACCACCGTCGATCTTCAAAGGCTGAGCAATCAGCTATTGAATGCAATTGGTTATGCACTCGCTGGCCAGGGCCAATTGGCTGGGCAAGGTATCGAAATGGCGGTTCGTTCGATACTTCCCCCTGCTACCGCGCATTTTTCCTGGCTATCGTCTTTGCCGACAACCAGCGAAGCCGTTTTTGACGATAGTTATAACGACGCACCGCAGTCACCCTGGAAAGACTTCCAACCCTATTATGGCATTGGAAAGCCCGAGATTGTGGACGTAGAGAAATGGATTTTGCAGCGGGCCAGGCATGCCGAGCCCGCCATTCATGCAAATGCGCTCAGTGCTTGAGCATTTATAAGCCGTAGAAAATCGCAGCGCTTTGCTGAGCCCCCTTGCGGGGACGCACATGGGCGAACTTCAGTCCGTAAAATACGATCATTTGCCTGCCCTCTACGAACCCGCGACCGCGGGACGGGTTTGCTGCGCCGCAACCAGAGGCGGCTCCAGAGCACGGCCTCGTCGCGGATGACCATCGCGGTGTTCTGACGCTGATTGAGGTTACCCACCGCGCTAACAATTATGTAATTACATCGCCCCCCTAACGCATCATCGGGACATTCGAGCTTCTGGACTGACGGTCGATGCCCGACATGGGGCGCCGCCTTTGCACCGATTGGGATCATTTTGCTTGGAGCAAAAGCCCTTGCAAATCCCGGCTATATACGCCAATTCGCTTCTCAGCGGTTAGTCTCCATCCACAGTTGACCTCTCCGCGAGGGCGGCCTGGCACCATCGGTTCCTGGCCGCCCTTTTCGTTTCAAAAGGCCCTGCTCGCGATTTTCTGCATCGCCATGAGCCATCTAACCATGTAAATACATGGATACATGGCTAAGATCGGCAAGCCTCCCCGATCAGGGAGGCGCTTCAGCAAGGATGATCTCGATACGCTTCGGGCTACGACGCAACTCAGCACGGTGATCGGCCGCAAGGTCAAGCTGCGCCGCGCTGGCTCGGAACTGGTTGGCCTTTGTCCCTTTCACGACGAGAACACACCGTCTTTTCGAGTCAACGACGACAAGGGTCTGTTTCACTGCTTTGGATGTGGCGCCGGCGGCGATGTCATCACGTTCCACATGCTGGCAGAGGGCATGACTTTTCCGAATGCGGTTCACTCGCTGCTTTCGGGCAGCGATCTGCCAGTCTCGCCACCACGGGACGACGTGGCGATCGCGCGCAAGATTTCGGCCGAACGAGTGGCCGCCATCGAGGATGCGCGACGCGAATGGAGTTCTGCACGATCGGTCCGTGGAACGCCGGCGGAGATCTACCTGCACTCTCGCGGGATCACAGGCCCCCTTCCCTGGCCGGTTCGGTTCGCGCGCGTTCCGCTCTGGCGCAACCGCGAAACCGGTGCGGTTGGCCGGTGGACGCCGGCCCTGCTCCTCGCCGCCCAGAATCGCGACGGCAGGATTGTCGGCGTCCAGCATGTCTTCCTGACACCCGATGGGCGCAAGCTGCCGATCCGCAATCCCAAGCAAAGCCTCGGGTCCATCCGGGGCGCCGCGGTGCGGCTTTCACCGCCAGCTCAGCGTGTCATTCTGGTCGAGGGGCCGGAAGATGGCTTGTCACTTTTCTTGCGCGAGGATCGCGTGCCGATCTGGATCACGCTCGGCACCGGCATGATGCCGTTCGTGGAGTTTCCGCCGATCGTCGAACACGTCACGCTCGCCGGCGACAACAATGCACCAGGCCGGCTCGCGGTGGCACGGGCTGGAGAGCATTTCCGGAGCCTCGGCCTCGCCGTCGATTCCATGTACCCCCCTCCCCGCTTCGAGGACTGGAACGATGAACTGCTCGGCGTAGTGAGCGCCAGCCCATGACGGCCCTTGCAGGTGCCAACGGTGCTCAGGCAGAACGCCCGCGGTCGTTGCCATTCCGTGCACCGTTGAAGGCCTTCCAATCAGGTCGTCCGTTTGAGATTTCGACCGTTTGAACCTATGGCTGGCTTGGACGATACAGGCGCGGGCCGCGAGCTGCTCTTAACGCGATTTCGCCGGATGATGTACCTCCGGGTAGCTGCAGGGCTCGATCCACTTCAGCTCTTCCTTATATATAGCAAGTAATGGAAGCTGGGCGGCTTTATTCTTCATTTTCCGTCATTCTGTTATTGCGGTCTGTGACGAATCCTGTCCTGACAGAGAGTGAATCCCCGTGACGCTTTGGCTCGCCGTTCTGGCTCACCTTGCAAGTCTGACCCCGGCCACGAGTTCCGCACCGATACCGCCTCCGGACCCCGTGGCACAGACCGCGCCCGGTTGCGCGCAGATCCGGCAGGCGATGATCGTACCGAAGTGGGCCAGCAGCACGCGCTTCGATGCGCTTCTCTCCTCCGATTCAGCCTCGAATCCGGGCGCTCTCAACGCCGAAGCCGCCAAACTCGCGGCCGACAAGACAGAAGCAGCTCGTCTGTTCGCCGATCTTGGCTTGAGGGCCGATCCTGAGGCGGTGGCGGACATCGTCCTTTATCAGGCTCAGGTAAACCTCGAGGCATCAGCCTGCCAGGAGGAATTCGCACACGATCCCGACCTTCTCAAGAACGTGGGCCGACAGTTCGCGCAAAGCCTGTTCCTCATGGAATTTGCCAGCAGCGCTGGCATCGTCGACGCCAGCAACCTGGACGATTTCGTAGAGGCGCTTTCACGCAAAATATTGAATCTCCAGGAGCCGATGCGCAACCGGGTGGCCGGCACCGTCGTCAACCTGGAAGGCCGGGACTTTGATCCCTGCGCCCCCCGACACCAGTCATGGCAGAAAGTCGTCACGCTGGCCTTCCCGGCCAAAGCGATCGACTGGAAAAAGGAATGCAGCGCGCGCGCCGCCAACATCTCGTCGCCCCCGCAACCCTCGGTTGCCACGCCACCCTCTCCTCCCCTGGCGGCGACGCTGGACGCGGTTGCTCCGATCACGCTGGATTGCCCGCCCCGGCCAGACTCCGCGGCGGCTGTCGCGGATCGCCTCGATGAACTTGCCAAGAACATGCCTCCATCCGCGGATGCGATTCTGCGGCGCCTTGATGCGATCGATCGCTCGTCCTGTCTCTATCAGGCCGGAGACCTGCCCACGCGCGCGGATTTCGTCCGCAAGCGTCGCGCGATCATCTTGCAAGGGGCGCGGAAAGCCCATCGTGCAGGGCAATATCGTGATGTCGCCCAACTGCTGCTGGGCGGGATCGAGCGGGAGCGGCCATGGCTCCCCGGAGCCGATGGGCTGAACGAGTATGGTGCGCAAATCATCAGCCTGTCGCAGACATGCCGGTGGGATTTTTCCGGCTGCGCGTTGCCACCCGCATGGCCGCATCTGCTGGAAGCGATCGGCACGCATTTCGCCCTTGCCGGCTTTGGGCGGAGCCCGGTCGAGGTGAATGGCGATTGGGCGCATCCTGCCTTCACGTTTGTCGATGCACGCAGCGCCGAGGATTCTGGAGATTACGCGGGGGCGAAGAGTCTCCTCGACCAACTGCTGTCCCCTGCGCCCGACACCGTGGTTCCGTGGATCGGCCCGGTTCAGACGAGCGGCATGGTGCGCCTGCTTATGGAGGAAAGATCACTGGCTCTTGGTGGGGACGCGGAGCGCCTTGGCAAGATACTGACGGCAACCGCCTTGGTATCGGAAGAGCTGAACAAGGCCGTGATCTCCCCAAAGGCGGGGACCCTGACGCTTTTCCTGCACACCGCGCGCGAGAGGCGTATCGGTGCCGACCACCGCGGAGAAGACGTGACGGCGCTAGGCGCCCTTTTCCAGGCGTTGACGGAAAGATTGAAGGGCGATCAGCTATCCGCCGATGAGACAAAGGCAATCGGTCAAGCCGCTGCCCAGGAACTCATCCCGTATGTGAAGAACGATCGCGAGCAGACCGCCGAAGCAAACTTCGCGATGTCCATGTCCATTGCAAACGCCAAAAATCCCTATCAGGCTGCGGTCTGGATGAATTTCTCCGGCAATGCGTCGACCGCGCCCACGGGCATGGACGCCATCAACCTTGCGGCTTGGTACATCGATCGTTCCGATTGGCCGATGAACCAGGATTATTCTCGCGGGCTCGGCTATATCGCCGCCGAGGATGCCCAGCACGGCCTGGATCTTCTGGCCAAGAGCGACGCCTCGTCCAACGATCTTCCGATCGTCGAGGCATTACGGTTGCACGCGACGCGAAACCTGGCCGTGTTGGCTGCAAGCGGAAGCGACCTCCGCCTCAACGCGCTGCTGTCCCTTCCCCCGGAAGACCAGGAAGACTGGTACTATCGGGAAAGGGACCTTGCCCTCGAATTTCGGTCGCGCGGTGACTTCCCCGAAGCGGAGAAGTGGGCACGCTTCCACTTGGCACATCCCAGCGATCAAGGATGGTGGGACAGCACGGCGGCGCACGTCCTTCTGGCCGATATCGTATTTCAGGAGGGCAAGACAGACGAAGCGGCGCAACTCATCGCCGAAGTCGACAAGTCGGGCAAGGGCATCGATCCCTCCATCATGTTCGACAGGGAATTGGAAGAGCGCCTGCGGGTACGGCTCGCGCTGGCCCTGCACCATCCGGACTCGGCGCTTGAAAGGGCCATCCAGTCTTTCGACCAGAGCATGCGCGACGCCGAAGCCGTCTTGTCCGACGAGGATGATGGCGTTGCGTCCGATGAAACGATGGCACGATCGCAGGCGCGGCTGGAAGCCTTTCAGGCACGTCCGCTTATGGAGCGTCGCCGGTGGGCCGTATCGACCGACTACATCTCCGATAACCAGATCCAAAATCTGATCGAAGTTGCTGCCGCGCAACCCGTCAGACAAGGGCGGAAGGATGGCGATTCCCTGCCTTTCATCGGTGCGCAGCGTTTGATCGGAACACGCGCCAGCGATACGTTCTACCGCGCCGCGTTGCGCGAGAGCCTGCCGAACATCCCTGCACGCGCGGATGCCAGATGCGGCAAAGCGCGCCTTGCCGCCCTGCTGCGCCGCGGCGAAGATGCGGCCGAACGCGCGACCAGTGCCGGCGAGGCGGCAAACGCGGGATCTGTTGGCGTGTTAGCGGCACGGGATGATCTGCGAACGCGCTTCCCCGGCGCTCTGGGTGCGGCCGAAGCCGCGGACGAGGCCGACACGGACAATAAGGCGCTCCGCGCGGAAACTGCGCTTTGCATTCCGTCGTTCGCCCAGATCGTGGATGCGCGCCCTGTCTCCATAGAAGAGGTGCAGGCGCGGCTTGGCCCGCACGAAGGCGTGCTGGTGCTGGTCCCTGCGGCGCAGGACGTCTTCGTTTACGCGATAACGAAGGACAAGTCGGCGTTGGTCGACGCCGGCCCGGTCAAGCGGTTGGGCGGCCTGGTAACCCTGCTGCTGTGCGAACTCGATCGCGCCAAATGCGCCCGCCTCGATCCCAAACTTGCTTTAACCGTGCGAGACCCCGCCAGGCAGCTGTATTCGCTCATCTTCCCACCGCTGGGTGACACGTTCGACAGTGTCGATACCCTCTATACCGTGGGAGGCGGACCATTTTCGGCTATTCCCTTCGCGGTCCTGAGGACCGGAGACCGTAACGGGGACTGGTTGGCCGAACGCTTCGCGCTGATTACATTACCGGGTGTCGCCAATTTGAAGCCGTTTGGCCCCCAAATGGCGGTCTCGCCGCGTGAGAGCCATTTTTTCGGTGCGGGAAATCCGGTTCCTCCCGCTGACCTGACCGCCAGCGCGGTGGTGCCGGGCAACGGGGCGAAGCGATCCGTCTGGGCATGGCATGACCAGGGCAGGCTGCGCATCGGCTTTGCGGCCTTGCCGGGAACCGCCCTTGAACTCAACGCGCTCAAAGACATTTTCGGCGCCGCCAAATCCCATGTTCTGATGGGGTTGAACGCAACCGAAGCGGCGGTAAGGCAGTCACCCTTTCTCAGAAATGCAGAAGTTGTTGAGTTCGCCACGCATGGTTTCCTGGCAGGTGATGCCGGGATGGCGGAACCGGGGCTGGTCTTTACGCCACCAGAGCGCCCGTCAGCGGACGATGACGGTTATCTGTCCGCTTCGGAGGTGGCGACGCTGCGGCTCCGCGCCCGCTTTGTGATTCTGTCGGCGTGCAATACGGCCGGCGACGCGGCCGCTTCGGAAAATCTTTCGGGCTTGGCCCGGTCCTTTCTCTTCGCCGGCGCCCAAGCCTTGCTGGTCAGCCGATGGCGCCTGAGCGACCAGGCCGCATCCCTGCTCACGGTCGAAGCCATGCTCGCGCAACGGGAAGATCCGACGCTGACCAAGGCTGCCGCTCTGCAGCGCGCGATGCACAACGTGCGGACCGGCAGGCGTCAAGATGGCACCGAACTGCAGGATTGGACGCCGGACCTGGCCGATCCCTTTGCGTGGGGACCGTTCGAACTGGTCGCGGATCGCAACGTGCCTTGACCGGAAGACATCCCGGTTGTTCGTGGCCGCCGTTACACTGAGGAGCAGCATAGCAATTTGCCGGCATCAGTCGCCGAAGCGCTGAATTGCATCACCTGGTCGATCGCATCACTGTCAAGAAGCGACGATGCGCTGCCTCGGCGGAGTGAGAGATGCTTGCAATATGAAGGCATGTGTTCGCAAGCCAGACTCCACCGAGTGGAGGACTGGTCTCCCGTCGCAGGATGTATTCGTAGCGCGCCAGTTCCAGCACGAGCATTTTGTTGAGGCTGGGGATCGCCGTGAAGTCGAGAGCGTCGAGGCTCTTCACCGCCGAGAACCGGGCGGCACAGATCCGACGTTCGACCGTGCGGCGTTCCCGGTCGATGAGTTCCAGTTCGATGAGGCGCTGCTGAACGGCGGGAGGTTAGAGGGACGCCGGCTGGCGCCGAACGACAGCGAGGTCGCCGTTCGGCTCGGCCAATTCCTGCTCTTCCTGGGTCGCCCGCGCGAGGCACTGGTCCACATTGAGGCGGCCATCGATCGTGATCCCGTCCATGGTCGCAACTATGCGGCGCTTTGTTGAGCATATCTTTGCCTGGGCGACATCGACCGGGCCATCGCGGCAGGCGAGAGTATGACCGATCTCGGCTTTCCCGCCGGGCCGTTGGCTATCGCCTATGCCGCCAATGGCGAGCACGAACGTGCCACCGACCTGTATTATAGTTTTCGCATGCTCCTGGGCACGATGTTCATGTCGCCCCCCGGCATGGCAGATCCCTATGACATCTCGATCGCCTATCCGGCGATCTACATAGGCCATGCCGAACTCGTGATGAAGATCTACCCGCAGCAAATGATCGGCCGGAACGTGCCGATCCAGGCTGAACTCGTAGAGGCCTCCTGCGCCGCCCGGCGCTCGCCCATCATTGCTTGGCATCCTTCAGAATTCTGATGCTGAATCAGACACTCACACCGAGTTCAAGGCCAACTTTTTCAACACTATCAGCAAAGAGCCGCCGCTCACATTAACGACGCTGAATGTCTTGAGCTGGTCGCCTGCCGCCTGTGCGCGGTGATGGAAAATGCCGCCTTCATAGCCGTCGTTCAGCTACATTGCATCTGCTTCTGAAACCCGCCGAACGTTCACGTTCGAACATTCGTAAAATTGCGCTCGTCCGAAGGGCGTGTGGCTTGGCAGTAGGCTGTCATGCGAGCCAGCCCAGCGGATCATGCGCGCGGGCGATGCCCACTGCGATGCCAAATGCGATCAGCGCGATGCCTATTGCCGGCAGGCTGCGCGCGCGGGGCTTGCCCGGCGCCAGGCCATACCAGGCCCCCGCAAAATAGAGCGCGACGAACACCAGCTTAACGCTCAGCCAATGGTTGGCGAACAAGGCGGAGGGAAGGATCGTCAGGAGCATGGCCGCGGCGGTCAGCACTGTGCCGTCGATCGCCCAGCCCAGCAGACGTGCAGCAAAGTGCCGGGGCCAGCTCATTTCGAACAGCAGTCCCAATCCGCGCAAACCGGTCCAGCCGCCACTGAGCGTGATGGACGCGATATGCACGCTCAGGATCTGCGGATAGAATTCCAGCATGGCGGGAACAGGACCGGCGCGGAACACGATCGCTCCGCGCCGGTCCCTTGCTCCTATTCGGCGGGTTCGAGCTGAGCCGGCAACTCGAACTCCGCTTCAGTCCGCGGCCAGATCCACAGCCGCGCCACGAACATGGCCAGCATAAGGGCTCCGGCAGCGAAGGTAAGGTCGCCGGGCATCCGCATCCACACCAGCAGGTGGATCAGCGGCTGGTCCATGAAGTCGGCCGAGCGGGCGAAGGCATAGCCATGCTCGAGCACCGCCTGCAGCTGCAGCACGCCCATCGGCAGCAGCGTGAGCAGCGCCATCAGCGCAAGGCCGATGTTGAAGCACCAGAAGCTGCCGCGCAGCCAGCCTTCGTTCCACGCCGTGTCGGGGCGCAGTCCGCGCAGGCAGAACAGCATCAGGCCGATGCCGAGCATGCCATAGACCCCGAACAGCGCGGTGTGGCCGTGCAGCGGCGTGAGGTTGAGCCCCTGCACGTAGTAGAGCGCGATCGGTGTGTTGATGAGGAAGCCGAACAGCCCCGCACCGACCAGGTTCCAGAAGCTCACGCCCAGGAAAAACATGATCGGCCACTTGTAGCGCGCCATCCACGGCGTCGCGCGGCTGTGCTGCCAGGTCTCCATCGCCTCCATGCCGATCAGCGCCAACGGCACCACCTCCAGCGCGGAGAAGCTGGCGCCAAGCGCGACGCCGGCCATGGTCGTGCCGACGAAGTAGAGATGGTGGAACATGCCCAGCACCCCGCCCGAGAGGAACACGATCGTGGCGAACAGCACGTTCACAGTCGCGGTACGCCCGCGCACGAGCCCCAGCTTGACGAACAGGAAGCTGATGACGGCAACCGCGAAGACCTCGAAGAAGCCTTCGACCCACAGGTGCACCACCCACCAGCGCCAGTACTCGACGTCGGACATGTGGCTGTGCTGGCCGTACATCAGCCCCGCGCCGTAAAAGAGGCCGATGGCGACGGTGGACAGGAACATCAGCCCAACGATCGAGCTCATCTCGTCCTTGCGGCGGATCGCCGGCCACAATGCGCGACCGACGAGGCCCAACCACAGCAGCAGGCCGATGAACAGGAAGACCTGCCAGAAGCGGCCGATATCGACGTATTCCCAGCCCTGGTGGCCGAACCAGAAGCTGGTGGTCAGCCCCATGTCCTGCATCACCGAGAACCATTGCCCGGCAAAAGCACCGACGACGATGACGAGCAGGCAGACGAACAGGAAGTTCACGCCGAACCGCTGGAATGGAGGTTCGTAGCCGGAGATGGCCGGCGCGATGTAGAGTCCGGTACCAAGCCACGCGGTCGCGATCCACAGCACGGCGAGCTGCGTGTGCCAGCTTCGCGTCAGCGCATAGGGCAGGTATTGGGCCAGGTTGAGGCCATAGACTTCCTGCCCCTCGACCTGGAAGTGCGCGGTGGTCGCGCCGAGCAGGATCTGGACCAGCATCAGCGCGATCACGATCCAGAAATACTTGGCCGATGCCTTCATCGAAGGGGTGAGCACAAGGCCGCGCAGCGGATCGCTGGCGGGCGGCGTCAGCGGCTCTTCCTTGCCGTGCCAACCGGCATAGTGCCAGCCGAGCAGGGCGATGCCCGCGATCATGAACAGGATCGAGAACAGCGACCACATGAAGGCGCCGGGCGTCGGCGAATTGCCGATCAGCGGTTCGTAGGGCCAGTTGTTGGTATAGGTGACGTCGGTGCCCGGCCGGTCGGTGCTCGCCGCCCAAGCGGTCCAGAAGAAGAATGCGGTCAACTCGCTGCGGCGCTGCGGATCGGGCAGCGTGTTTTCCTTCATGGCATAGGCGACGCGCAGGTCGTGCGTCGTAGGATCGGCCGAGAACAGGCTTTCATAGTGCCGCGCGACCTTGGCGATGGCGGCGGCGCGGGCATCGCTGATGGTCAGCGTGCCGCTCGCCGGATCATAGGTGTTGCCGCGCAAGGCCGGGCGGAGCCGCGCCTTTATCGCGGCCTTGTTTTCGTCGGAGAGCGACGCGAAATCTTTCGCTCCTCCCGCCTGCGCTTCGGCTTCGAGCCGCGCAGCGACCTCGCGGTGCAGCCAGTCGGCAGACCAGTCGGGCGCGACCAGCGCGCCATGACCCCAGACGGTGCCGAGCTCTTGTCCGCCCATCGATTGCCAGACTTCCTGGCCGGTCTGGATATCGTTGCCGGTGAACAGGGTCCGGCCACTTTGCGTGACCACGCGTTCGGGTATCGGCGGCGCGGTGCGCATCAGGTCCGCGCCCAGCCAAAGCATTACGGCAAAGCCGGCGAACACGATCGCCGCCAGCCCAATCCACAATCGTTTGGTCGTCGACATCGCAACGATCCCCCTCTTGCTAGTAAAGTCCATGGCTGCCCGCCGCGGCCCCTCCGGCCGCGATCAGGCTGAGAAGCAGGAGCACGCGGTGCATGACTCGCAGGCGCACAAAGTCGCGTTCGGGCGACGGCGAGCTGGCCATGCGCCGGTGCAGCACGAGCGGTTCAAGCACGAACAGCATCAGCGCAAACGCGGCCCAGACCGCGACCATCGCGGTCATCCACCAGAAGTGCGGATCGACGAAGCGGCTCCACAACTCCGCCCGCCAGCACATCCAAAGTCCGCTGGCGCCCGCGAGCAGCACCCACAGCCGCGCCTGCGGGGCGAAGCGCGCTTCGATACGATGGAACTCGCGCATCCGCTCGCCCGGCGGGGTTGCCGCCAGCGTGGGGATCACGACCAGCGTCACGAAGCCCACGCCGCCGATCCACAGGATCACGGCCAGCACGTGAAGCGCGTGGGCGATCGCAAAATCAGCCACGGCCGTTCTCTGCGGGCCGCTCGCGGTAGAACTCGACCTGCATGCGCATTGGCCCGCAGATCTCGACGTGGTGGTCGGCCTGGGGCGGGATCGGTGCCGGTTCTGAGGGCGTCACTTCGACCACGCGCGGCGGTTCGTGAAAGACCAGCCGCACGCGCCCCGCGAGGACACGCAGCAGCCCCCAGACGCCCGCCTTGGTACTGTGGGTGTTGCGGATGGCCTCGGGCAGGCTGTCCTCGTCGAACACCGGGGTCGTGCGATAGGGGACCGCGGTCATGCCGCTTCTTCCGCATTGTCGAGACGGAAGAACAACGAGAGCTTCAGGCTCTCGGCAATCATGCCCGCCTTGGCCTGCATGGCTTGCGCATCTGCGGGTGGCAGCATTTCTCCGGTCACGTCCGACCACAAGGCCAGCCAGCGGTCGAACATCTGCGGCGTGATGGCGGCGCGGTGCTTGATGTGCGCGGCCATCGGGTTGCCCTTGTAACGGCCGCTGGTGAGCATGACCGACGACCAGAACGCCACCAGCCGGTCGAGGTGATGTGGCCAGTCGGCAATCGTGGCGTTGAACAGCGGCCCGATCTCGGCGTCGTCGCGCACGCGGGCATAGAAGGCCGGGATGACGCGCTCGAGATCGGCTTCGGTCAGGTCGTGCATGCGCGACTCCATAATCATGTATATTTAAATCATGTATTATAGATTTGACTTTATCGCAAGGGTCCATATCGTCGGATCCTACGAACCGATCCTGGAGTGCCGATGCGCCTGACCCGCTACACCGATTATGCGCTGCGCGTGCTGCTGCACCTTGCGGTCAACACTGGACGGCCCGTGCCGATCTCGGAAATCGCGGGGGCTTACGGGATTTCGCAGAACCACCTGGTCAAGGTGGTGCATGACATGGTGAAGTCGGGCCTGCTCGAAAGCACGCGCGGCCGCAGCGGCGGCGTGGCTTTGGCGCGTCCCGCAGAGGAAATCCGCCTCGGGCAAGTCGTGCTCGATAGCGAGCCGGACATGAAGCTTGTCGACTGCGATGATTGCGCCATTGCCCGTGTCTGTGGCCTTCCGCTCCCGCTGCAGGAGGCGACCCGCGCCTTCATCGAGGTCCTGGACCGCTACACGGTGGCCGACATGGTCGCGTCTTCTCCGGGACTTAGCCGGGCGCTCGCGTCCGTATGATGGCGCCAGCGTCCGACACCTTTCGTTGAGGAAGCCAGATCATGAACGCACGCCCCCCTTGGCTTGAACGCGCGCGCGACTTCAGCGACCGCTTCGGCGGAGAGATCCCGCTGTTGCTTGCGCCCATGGCGGGAGCCTGTCCACCAGAGCTGTCCATTGCCGTGATGCGAGCGGGAGGCTGGGGTGCCGCCGGCGCCCTGTTGATGCCTCCCGAAGAAATCGCGCATTGGTGCAGCACTGTTCGTGCAGCGGTCGAAGGGCCATTCCAGGTCAACCTGTGGATCCCCGAGGCAGACGCTCCCATTGATGCGGATGTGATCGCGGCGCAGGCTACCTTCCTCAGGAACTGGACCGACGAGGTCGGCGATCCAAGCGCAACCGGCGGACCCGACTTCGCCGAACAGTTCGATGCACTGATCGAAGCCGCGCCGGCGGCGATCTCCTCGATCATGGGTGTCTATCCGCCCGATTACGTTGCGCGCATGAAGGAGGCTGGCATCCCCTGGTTCGCGACCGCCACTACGCTTGACGAGGCGAGACGCGCGGAAAGCGCGGGAGCCGACGTCATCGTCGCACAGGGTGCCGAGGCGGGCGGTCATCGCGGATCGTTCGATCCCGCGGCGTCCGAACGTGACCAGTGCGGCTTGTTCGCCCTGTTGCCGGCGATTGTCGATGCCGTCGACTTACCGGTCGTGGCGACCGGCGGCATCGCCGATGCGCGCGGCGCGGCGGCGGCCTTCATGCTCGGCGCATCGGCGGTCCAGATCGGAACCGGCTTCCTGCGCACCGATGAGAGCGACGCGGCTGCGGCGTGGAAGGATGCGTTGGCAGTCGCACAGCCCGGCGATACGATGCTGACGCGCGCCTATACCGGGCGTTGCGGAAGGGCGCTTGCGACCCGCTATGCAATGGCTTCAGCCGAACCCGGTGCGCCGGCTCCTGCGCCCCATCCTCTTCAGAGGGGTATGACGAAGCCCATGACGCGCAAGGCCAAGGCTGGAAACGACATCTCGCGCATGCAGGCTTGGGCTGGCCAGTCAGCGCGGCTTGCGCCTGGAGGCGCGGCTGCCGATGCGGCTCGTACGATTTGGAGAGAGACGCGCGACCTTATCGGTTAGCTTGCCGGTTATGCTGCCTTCTGAGCGGTCTCGATTGGGCTTCTCTCTGCGGCCTTGACCACTAGGCCAGTTTGTCTCTCATGGGGTTGCCGCCCGATTTGCCGCTCGACGGCCTCGAACAGGGCTGTCAGATCATCGATGTCCGCATCGATTACTTCGTTCCAGTCGGCCAGCACCCGCTCCAACGCTTCGCGAACGCCCATGGTGGCAACGCTCGAAGTCGGCAACGGCACCCTGTGAGGCCAGGGGTGGCCGGTCAGGTTGTTGATGAGCCATCCCGCGGCGACGAGCGACCAAACGTTCACGGCAATGCAGAACCAGTGCGCCAAGCCCCAAGGGTCGTGTCCCGCCGCGCCAAGCGCGCACAGTAGCGCGCAGGCCCCACCCGGAGGATGAAGGCAGCGCAGAAGAGACATGGCCGCGATGGCAAGCCCGACGGCAAGGCTGGCGCTCAACACCGGAGCACCCAGCAAATGGCCTATTCCAAGACCGATCGCCGCTGAAATCAGGTCACCTCCGATCACCGACCACGGTTGGGCCAGTGGGCTGGCCGGAACCGCGAACACGAGCACCGCCGAGGCGCCGAGCGGCGCCACCAGCAGCGGAAGGGCCCCGGCGTGACTGCCAAGCAACAGCCACGACATGACCCCGGCAAAGCCGATGCCGAGCGCGCCGCCAATCGCACCCCTGAGCCAGCCCAGGTGGCCAAGCGCGGCCTGGTGGGTTAGCCTCGAAGCGTGCTTGAAAATCCGATCGACCACTTTGCCTTCTTCGCTTTGCCTGAATCTGGCCACGCCTCTTGGGCATCCCTCCAGCCGCGACAAACGAAGAAAACTGCTCGGATCAATAGGCGGACTTTGAACGCGAGTACCGGTGAGCGCTACGCCGAGCACATGGCCAGAATCGCGAACATAGCGGTCGTTCATTGCCCATCGAGAGGCTCCTGAAACCTGCCATTCCAGGCCACATCAGTAACGGCGGGAATCCTAACCCTTGGTCGGCACATTGTTATGGAGTAGACAGTAGGCGCAATGTTGAAAAATTCTCCGACCACTTATCTCTCCTGCTGCTTGGCACTCTCGATCACAGTCTCGGGATGCGCCACCGGTCAGAAATTCCGCGGTCCCATCACGATTGCTTCGAATTCCGAAATAATCGTCGTCAGTGCGTCGGCCCGCCAAAAACCGGACGGCATTCTGGTGGGAGGGGATGTCCACCGGAGCAATGGGTATGCAGGGGCGATTCCCGGTCATCTTCATGTGATCGGCTGGGACGGGGCGGGTAACGCGGTTGCGACTGCGGACGTGCCGTGGGGTGAGTTCATGAGCCGACGGTTTCGCCTTGCCTATTTCAAGGCGTTTCTGCCAACCAACAATGTCGCCGCGATCTCGAAGATCAGCATCGAACCCGTCAACCCGTAGCTTCGCGGCCGCCGCCTATTTCCAGGTGTTCGCCATCGCATTGCAATCAAGGCTCAGGTTCGAGCTCTTCTCCCTCGCTTCGGGCGGCCTCCCAGACTTCCTTTGCCGCATCGAGGTTCATCCAGGCGATGGCGAGACCGACAACAATGTCCGGCCAGACCGAGGACCAACCAAGTGTAACCAGACCGGCGCCGATGATGCCGACATTCGCGAACGCATCATTGCGCGCCGACAGAAACGCTGCGCGCGTAAGGCTGCCGTGAACATGCCGCACCCGGGCCAGGAGCAGCGCACAGCCAAGATTGACGATGAGCGCACCCAGCCCGGTGATCGACAGGGCGAAGGCATCGGGTGGGAGTGGATGCGACACCTTGCTCCACAGGGTCGCCAGAAACGCTATCGCAGGCAGCAGCAGGACCAGAGCCAGCAGGTAACCAACCCTGCGGCGCGCCAGCGCACTCCATCCGAGCGCCATCAGAATCAGGAAGTTGACGGTTGCATCCTCGAAGAAATCCGCGCTGTCTGCCAGCAGCGATGCCGAGCCGATGCGCAGCGCAACCGTCCCTTCGATGAAGAAATATGCAAGATTGCACAGGGCTACGATGACGATCGCGCGTCTTACTGTGCTGCCGGTCATGCTGCCTGCTCCTTACCCTGAGCATGACGATATCTGAGGATCAGGGCCGGCAGCAACATCAGGCTCATGACAGTCGAGGTCACGAGTCCGCCGAGGATGACCGCGGCCATGGGCCCTTGCACTTCACGGCCTGCTTGTCCCGCCTCAATCGCCAACGGCAACAGGCCGAGGGCAGTAACGAGTGCCGTCATCAAGATCGGCGTGACCCGTTCCTCGGCGGCCCGCATCACGGTTGCCCGATCGAACGGCAGTCCTTCCTCATCAACGAGGTGATCGACATGGGCGACCAGCAGGATCGCATTGCGCGCGGCAATACCGAACAGCGTGACGAACCCGACCAGCGCCCCGAGCGAGAGAACGCCGCCAGTCAGTGCAATTGCGATCACACCGCCCACCAGCGCGAACGGCGTTCCGGCAAGGATCAGCGCTGCCGCCCGGGCGCCGCCGAAGGCAAGGATCAGCAGGCCGACGATCGCGATGGCGGCCACCGCGACGTTGAGCGCAATCTGGCGGGTCGCCGCAGCCTGGCCTGCCGCCACGCCGGTAAACGACAGCGATACACCGGGGGGCAGCTTGACCTTGGCGGCAATCGCGGCACGCGCATCGCGCTCGAAACCCGCGACGTCGGATCGCGTCGGATTGATCGTGACGACCTGGCGCCGCTGACCTCCGGCGCGGGCGATCGAAGCTCGTCCTTCGCCCAATGACAGCGTCGCAATGTCACCGAGGCGGACCGAGGACCCGTCGCTGGCGCGCACCAGCATCGCCGCTACGCTCTCGGGGTCCTGGCGCAGTTCGGGCGGAAGAACCACCGCCACGTCGGTTGTCCGGTCGGGTTCGGCGACCTCTCCGGCGACATGGCCCTGGAAGGCGATCTCGATAGCATCGTTGGCGTCAGTTGGCGTCACGCCATGCACCGCCATGCGGGCCGGATCGAGTGCGATCGACAGGAGCGGCGTGCCGGGCGGCGACTTAACCTGAACGTCCGCAGCATCGGGAACCGCCTTGACCACCCGCGCGATGTCGCCTGCGATCCGGTCAAGCACGTCGAGGTCCGAACCATAGACATTGATGGCTAGTTGGGCGGTCTCGCCGGAGAGCGACTCGCCGATCCGGTCGCCAAGGAAGGTCAGCGTCGCGCTCTGGATGGCCGGATAGCGCCCCAGAACCTTGCGAATTTCGGCCTGCGCGCGGTCTTCGCCGCCAGCACCGCCAGGCTTGAGTTCGACATGCATCTCGCTGCGGTTGGGCGGGAAGGGATCTTCGCCGCTTTCGGCCCGGCCAATCTGCTGCTCGACCGTCGCCACCTCGGGAATGGCAAGTAAATCCCGCGACAGGCGCGCACCGTTGTCACGCATCCACCCCATCGAGGCTCCGACGGGGCCATTGACCTTGAGAACATAGTGACCCTCGCGGAACGCCGGGAGCAGCTCGCCGCCGAACGCCATAAGGCCCAGCGCGCCGATGAGGCTGGTGACGATTGTCGCTCCGATTACAGCCTGCGGTCGATCGCACAGCCGTTCCAGCTGCGCGCGATGCCAGGCCTTGGCCCGCGCCAATGCGCGCGGTTCCTCGTGCGGGGTCATCCTGCCGAGCAGCAGTACAGCGAGCGCCGGTGTCACAGTCAGGGCAACAACAAGCGAGGCGAGGACCGCAAGCAGGAACGAGAGCGCGAGCGGCGAGAAGAAGGCGCCTTGCAATCCAGTCAGGAACAGGATCGGCGCGATGGTGAAAGCCAGCAGATAGGTGGCATAAACCACCGGTGCGCGGACCTCGACGGTGGCATTGGCGATGATCGCTGCGCGATCGGCGGCACCTGCGCTGCGCAATCGGCGGACGATATTTTCGACGCCGACCACCGCATCGTCGACCACCACACCCAGCGAGACGGTCAGCCCGCCGAGCGTCATGGTGTTGATCGTCCCCCCCAGCTTGTCGAGCACGATCAGCGCGGCCAGTAGAGACAGGGGGATCGAGAGAAACGCAATCAGCGCTGTGCGCAGGTCGCGCAGGAAGGCGAACAGCACGAGCGCAATCATCAGTGCGCCGACGATCAGATCCTTCGACATGCCCGACAGGGCAACTTCGATGAAGTTGGCGGGCCGGTGCAGCGCCGGGTAGAGCTTAATGCCCTGGGCATCGAGCGTCGGCTTGAGTTCTTCCAGCGTCGCCGCGACGGCGCGGCTGGCCTCAAGGGTGTTGGCCCCGTATTGGCTCGACATGGAAACGAGCACGCCAGGCTTGCCCATGATTAGCGCATCGCCGAACTGCGGTGCAGGCACGAGCACGACATCGGCCACTTCGCGCAGCGCCACCGCCGTGCCATTGCCGCTCGGCACCAGTGCCGCTCGGAGCTTGGCGGCGTCGATCGCGCCATTGCCCGGCTGAATCAGAATGCGCTGGTTGGTCGTCTCGGCAAAGCCCCCGCCGCGAACCGTGGTCAGTGCAGCAATCGCCGAATTGACCTCGGCGAGCGAGATGTTGCGCGCGACAAGCTGCGAGGGCTTGATCCGGACCTCGTAGCGCGATGGGGCGGCGCCATAGACCACTGCGCCTGCGACGCCTTTGGTAGCCAGCAGCCTTGGCCGTATGGTCCAGTCGGCCAGCGCGCGAAGTTGGCGCTGGTCGAGCTTGTCGCTGGTCAATCCGATCTTGAGGAGGTCCATCGTCGAAGAGGTCAGTGGCGACAGCGCGGGCGGCGATACGCCGCTGGGCAGCTTACCCGAAACGCTGCCCAGCGCCTCGGCAATAATCTGGCGCGCGCGCAAGGGTTCCGAGCCTTCAGTAAAGACCACGCGGATCACCGAAAGCCCCTGCGCCGATTCCGAGCTGACGCTCTCAACGCCGTTGGCCCCGTTGATGGCATTCTCGATCGGGCGGGTAACCAGTGCCTCGACTTGCTCGGCTACAAGCCCCGGAGCTTCGGTCTGGACCGTGACCTGGGCCGGAACGAACTCGGGAAACACATCGTAGCGCGCACGATCGACTACGCTGATGCCGTAGATCGCGAAGATCGCGGCGGCGACGATGACCATGCGCGCATTGGCGATGCACCAGCGAATCAGCCTGGCCAGCATCGCTTAGTCTCCCTCGGCTTCGGCAACAGCACCGCCGGCATCGAGCGCCAGCAATCCGGTCGCGCCCGAGACGGCGATGACATCGCCGGCCTTGAGTCCGCCCCGGACGATCCACCCTTGCGGTGTGCTCTGCGGATCGTCGAGCGCGATCCGCTCGAACGCCTTGCCATTCTGGCGGAACACCCACATCCGGCCCTGGAAGCGGACTATGGCTTCGCGGGGAACAAGCATGCCCGAACTGGCGACGCCGGTTGCGGCGCGCGCAGGCAATATCCGCCCCGCCTGCGCCTGCCGGGCCAGCGGCCCGCGAACGATGGCGAGTACACCGGCGCTTTGCAGTCGGGCGTCGGCAGTGGCCGCTGCACCCAATACGCGCACTGTCAGGGCTGACCCTGGTTCGCCTATCTCGACCACAGTTCCTGGCGCCAACATTGCCCCCGGAATGTCGATCCGGACGAGCGCGGCGTGGCCTGCGGCGATCTCACTAACAAGCTGGCGGATGGCACCCGGCCCGAGCCGCGACAGCCCGGAGCCAAATTCCAGCCCGACGCGTTGCTCGGCGAGCCGGGTGCGGGCGGCATCCGCCAGCGCCAGCGCACGGGCGGCTTCGACCGATCGCCGCGATGCGCTCACGTCCTGACGGTAAAGTGCTTCGAGGCGTGAGGCCTCCGCCTGCGATGCTGCAGCCGCCGCGCGCGCGGCATCGGCCTCGGCGACGATGGCCGCAAGCGGTCCGACATCGAGGCCGCGCGCGAACCCGTCCGTCATCTGACTGGCAACAGTTGTAGTAACCGCCGCAGTCTTGACGCCCAGTCTTGCGAGCGCGGCCGGGTCGGTCACCGGCTCATTCTTCGCCGGTGCGGCATTTTTGTCCGTTGGGGCATCGGCATCCTCCGCACTCGCCGTTTGCACTGCATCGGAATGCCTGATCGCCCCCGCGCCGTACAGGCCGAGCGCCATGGCCGCCGCACCCATTCCCGCCCATGCCGCTGATCGCCATCGGCTCATTGTTCACCCCTTCCAATCATCAGTTCCGGTCCCGACAGCGGGCGACGCAGAGCGTCTTCTAGTGCCAGGTCGGCGGTAAGCGCGCGGGCCAGCGCATCGAGTTCGAGAAGCCGCGTCGTCAGTCGGCCTGCCTGGGCGGCGCCCCAGTCGGCCCGATCGAGCGATCCCGCCGCCAGTTCGCGGTCGGCTTGAGCCGCCAGACGCGCGGCGATTGGCAGGTCCAGCCTCCTGAATTCATCGAGCGCGCGCTGGGCCGCGTCTGCTTCGCCAAGGGCGCCATCGACTGCGCCAATTGCCGCTGCATAATCGGCCTCCAGCTTCGCTGCGGCTTCGCTGCGGCGGGCGGTGGCCGCGGCGATGGCCTTGCGATTGAGGTCGAATGGCGGCAGCGACAGGCCGAGGTTGAACGGGATCTTCACCAGCCCGCGTTCCCAGGTGAACCCCGGTCCCACCGTGATTGCGGGATACTGTTTTGCCACTTCGCCGCGCAGGTCGAGTTCTGCCTGGTCATAGGCGACCATCGACTTGAGCAGATCGGCCCGCGCCAAAAGAGCTATTCTGCGCTCGTCCGCGCTGACGCGCGTGACATCCTGCGGTGCCTCGAACCCGTCCCACGCAAACGCCGCTCCGGCCAGCGCAGCGGGCGATACACCGATGGCGTTGGCGATCTCCACCAATCCCGCCTCGCGGCGCGCATCGGCATCGGCATGGCGATGACGCGCGTCGGCGAGATCGGCCCTGACCCTCTCGAGTTCAGCGCGCGAAGCCTCGCCTGCGTTGACGCGGCGTTCCATCGCTGCGAAGCGGCGTTCCTGTATGGCGACAAGCTCGCTGGCGGCGACATTCTGGCGGTCGGCCACGAAGAGCTGGGCAAGACCCCGGACCAGGGTCATGCGCGCCGACCAGACAGTCTCGGCCAGATCATAGCGAGCGGTGACCACGGCAAGTTCGGCGCTGCCGATCCGCACCGCGCGCGCGCCGCCGATGTCGAGCGGAATCTCGCTCGATGCTCCGAGTAGCCAGGGCGAGGGATCGGGTGCGGCCCCGGCATATTCCGTGGTGAGGGTCAGCTTGGGGCCGGGTGCCTGCTTCGCGCTGCGCGCGGCGGCAACGGCGCTCAGCACATGCTGCCGCGCCGCCGCTATTGCCGGATTGGTGTCGAACATGGCGGCGTAGAGCATCGCCCGATCAAGCCGCGACGGGTTGCATTCGGCCTTGGGAGCCAGTCTCCGGCAAGTGGTGGCGGCTTGCCCAAGGTCGAGCGTGCGGCGCTCCCTTTGTGCGGCGATGGCAGAAAGATCGACCGGACGCGGGGCATAGTGTGTGCAGGCGCTCGCGCCCAGAACAAGCGACAGACAAATTGACCCCAGACATATCGGTCGAAGGATTTTCACGCCGGTGCTCCCGGAAAGCGCAGTTCGACCACTAGCCCGGGACTGGCGTCGCCAAGCACCAGCTCGGCGCGGTGGATATCGGCGATTGCCCGCACCAGACTGAGGCCGAGGCCGTGTCCTGGTGTCGAGCGCGCGCCCTCCAGTCGCACAAACCTGTCCTGGACCCGGATTCGGTCGCCTTCGGCAATGCCTGAACCGTTGTCGCGAACCATGACGACTGCTTTGTCGCCATCGCGCCGGGCGCTCAATTCGACGGTCGATCCGTCGGGGGTATGACGCAGCGCATTTTCGATCAGATTGATCACGGCTTGGGCAATCAATTCACGGTCACCCTCGACCGCGATGCCGTCTTCGACGGCGAGGCGCAGGCTATGATTGCGATCCTCCGCCAGCGGCAGGTGCGATTCGCCGATGTCGGCTACCAGACCCGAAAGATCGACTTGCGAGAAAGCGCGATGAAGTCCGCCTTCCTCCAGCTCGGAAATGCGCAGGATCGCGTCGAACAGCGTCAGCACGTCGTCGGTCTGCTCGACCGCGCGGTCGAGCGAGCCAGCCCGGTCGCATTCGTTGCCGGTCTGCCGCATTGCTTCCAGCTGGTTGCGCAGCCGCGCCAGCGGCGTGCGCAGATCGTGCGCCAAGTCGCCGGTCACTTGCCGCAGATTGGCAATCAGGCTGGCAATTCGGTCGAGCATAGCGTTGAGCGAAGCCGCGACGCGGTCGAATTCGTCGTCCGCCTCGCCGACTCTTGCACGTTGGCCAAGGTCGCCGCTGGTGATCGCAACGGCGGTTGCTTCGATCCCGTGCAACCTGCGCCTCAGATAGGCGGCGAGCACGAAGGCTCCCAATATCCCGAAAACCAGCAGGGCCACAAAAGCCAGGCTGAACATGCCAAGGATGGTCCGGTCGATTGCTTCGAGCGATTCCAGATCGGCGGCAACCACCATGCGGTATCCGCCAGGCAGGACATCGACCTTGGCCCGCGCCGGATCGGTTCCCTCGACGGGATCGACAAATACGATCTTGCGCCATCCTGGCTCCGGCATGGCAGTTACGAGGTTGCCTGCGATCCGCCGGCCACCAGGCGCGAACAGCGCCGTTCCCAGCGATATCGGCCCGGGTCCGCGTTGCTGCGAGATTGCTTCGATCACCCCCTTCAATCCATCGCCGCGGTATTCGACCAGCAGCGCGGCGGAAGCCTGCTCGATGTTGGCGTCGATCTGGCGCGAAAAGGCAGCGTGGGTTGCGAAGATCACCGCGGCGCCCAGCACGAAGGTTGCCACAGCATAGACAAGAAAGCCGACCAGCGCGATGCGGTTCGCGGCGCTGCGTGGCAACAACCTCATGCCGCGCGCAGCCGGTAGCCGACGCCGCGCACCGTCTCGATGGCGTCGGGAAGATGGCCTTCGTTGAGCTTGGCGCGCAGCCGGCTCATGTGGGTTTCCACGATCTTGGTCTGCGGATCGAAGTGAAAATCCCACACCCGCTCGAGCAGCATCGTCCTGGTGACGAACTCCCCAGCGTGCCGCAGGAGCTCTTCGAGCAATCGAAATTCGCGCGGCTGGAGAAGAACCGCTTTGCCCTCGCGCCGGACCTCGCGCGCGAGCAGGTCCATTTCTATGCCGCCTGCCGCCAACTTCGTCGCGGCTGCCGCTGGCGCGGTGCGGCGCCCGAGCGCCTGGATGCGGGCGGCCAGCTCACTGAATGCAAAGGGCTTGATCAGATAGTCGTCAGCACCGGCTTCAAGGCCATCCACGCGATCCTCGATGCGGCCAAGCGCGGTCAGCATCAGCACCGGCGCCGAGACACCCCCGGCTCGCAAGCGCTTGAGGATAGATAGACCGTCAAGAACGGGCATCATCCTGTCGAGCACGATCACGTCGACCGCCTCGGTCACTGCAAGATGAAGCGCATCCTCCCCGTTTTCGGCGGAGATGACATTGTGCCCCAGTTCGCCGAGCCCGCGCTCGACGAAGTGCCGGGTGTCATCGTCGTCTTCAGCCAGCAGGATGCGCATCGTCCCGTCGTTCAATCCCTGGCGTTCAGCGGTTCGAACTTGTTCTCGACGATCCTGCCGGTGACAGAATCGACGCCGATTTCGTGGATCCGCTGGCCCTGCCGGATGTCGAACGAATAGCGCATCCCCCCGCCTTCGCGCTCGCGTTCGGCCTTTTCGATGTGGCCGGGCGCAGCTCTGAGCGCGATGGCGCGGGCCTGCACCATTGTGATGCCGACCGGTTTTGCCTGGCCGATTTGCGGCGCGAGAAGCGTTGCGATGGCGAGCGAAAGTATCATGGCAGTATTCTTCACGGGCCTTACTCCTATGCGTGCGTCAAGCACGCTCAAGGCGATAGCCCACCATAGCTCACGTCACGGTTCGCTTGGGGATACAATTTCCCAACCTAGACGAAGAAGACTGCAATCGTGCCCAGACCTTTCATCTCCGGCCACATGCATAGTTCAAGCCCGATCGACCACGATCCCAAAAGGCTGCAATTGGCTGAACATTTGCGGACGAAATTTGCAACACGCGTTTGGGCGAACGGAATGGTCCGGCGTTCAACCGCGACGATGCGCGAAAAAAAGCGTCTCAACGCCAAAGTTGAACGAACGACTACTTGTCGAGATGCTGGTTTCGAAAGGAGCCGTTCAGGAGTGTCCGCCATCACGGGCATTCCCGTCCCCTTCGTCTGAAGAATCAAGCGATCCCACCCACGAAGCCCTTGGCGCTCCCTGACGCCGGGATGGCCAGCCTCATCCCTCCCCGGCACCCACGCTGCCGGCAACGCGCCCGCGCCTGGACCTCGGACAGCCACAAACGGCGATAGTCGCCGCGCGCGAGGATCTCGGCCGGCGTTACAAATCGCACCTTACGGCACCTGGTGCAGGTCAACTCGATCCGTGTATCGGGATCGAGGTCGCCCAACTGAAGCGCATCGAGCCAGCTCACCAGTCATCCTCCGCATCCGGAATGCGCGTATAGCTGATCTTGGTCCCGACGTTCCCCCCGACCGGGGGCTCCCACGGCCCCACGCTGACGACGGTCTGCCCGTAGCGCGCATTTAGGCCGTCCATCGCCCGGTTCAATTCCTCGGCCCTCTGGCGATCGCGATCGTCGTTCGCGAACAGATCCGGCTGACGCGCATCCGCACCGGTGAGCTCGCCCAGCGTCACCATGATCCGCAGGATCTGGGTGCGTGGCGGGATAACGGCCACCACATGATCCCACAGGCCGGTGAACGCCTGCAAGATGGCAATGTCGTCCTGCACCTCCCCCAGCGGCCGAACATCCCCCCAGCCCCGCTCGTATCCCTTAAGCCACAGGTACAGCGCCGACGCGTAGAAATTGGAGCGGCGCATCCGCCTGGCTGCTTTCGTCAGAAGCAGGCGTCCCATGGCGCGGGCGTCATCCAGCGAACGCTGATCCGGGGGCAGCACGCGGCCATGGCCGAACATATTGCGCTCGGTTTCCGGCGCCTCGATCGCGTAGCCGTGCAGCGCGTACCAGAGGCGTTCGCCCGTCACATTGCGCCACAGCGCCCGCGCGTGTTTGGGCTGCAGCGCCAGCAGCCCGGTCACGTCCACTACACCCGCGAGCCCAAGCCGGCGGATCATCGAGCGGCCGATTCCCGGAATGTCCTCCAGCTTCAGCCTGGCGAGCTGCGCGGGCACGTCTTCGGGATGCCAGATGGTGAGGCCGTCCGGCTTGCGTGTGTCGCTCGCGATCTTGGCCAGGTGGCGATTGGCCGCAAAGCCGATCGAACAGGTCAATGTCGCGCCGACGTTGTAGCGGATCGTCGTCTTGATCCGATGAGCGAGATCGACCGGCTCGGAACGCTGCGAGGGATCGAGGAAACACGAGACCTCGTCGATCGACTTCACCTGGTCCACCGGGATGACCGACGAAATCTCCGCGACCAGCGCGTTGTGGGCGCGGCGGTAGAGATCGGGCGACTGGGGCACCAGCACCAGGTCCCGGCAGAGCGCCCTCGCCTCCTCGACCGACATGATGCTCTTGACCCCCCTCGCCTTCGCCTCGCGCGAAGCGGCGATAATGGTGGTTCGGCCACCGACGTAGGGGACGACCCCGATCGGGCGGCCGCGCAGCTGCGGATCGCGCAACTGCTCGACGGAAGCGAAGAACCCGTCGAAATCGAGATAGAGATGTTCGATCGTCTCCGGCTTACGCATAGGCCCTCACCCGGCCCATCGCGCCGGCGGTAATCGGTCAGCCGGCCAGCGCCGGGAAGAAATCGAACTGGTCAGGATCGGGCTCAGGCTCCGGATCGTCCGGATCCTCGTCGGCGATCGTCCTCACCTCGCCTACGGCAATCTCATAGTCGTAGTTTCGCCAGACCGTGAACGGGTCGGTCGCGATCGTCTCGTATCGCTCCGGGTCTTCCGCCTTGATGTCATAGCCGTTGCTCAGCGCACTGATGTAGACGTCAGCCCGGAACTGGATCGCGAGCGCCGCCACCGGTGCAGGAGCAAGCCCTTCGGCCACACAGAACGCCAGCAGTGCTTCCTCGCGCTTCGCTTCGTTGTAGCCGCCGGATTCACGGTCGCCGCGCAGGTACGCGCTATACCCGCGCTCGACCTGGTCCATCGTCATCGCAACGCTGCTGAGCATGGTCGCGACACGTTGCCAAGCCGCCTTGGGGGCACCTTCAGGCGGTAGTGCAAGAATGGATGACATGGGCCTGTTCCCGACTCGTTCCATGAGAACATTATGGGAACAAACGGCGTTGCCCGTCAAGCCCACTGCCCCCCCCTGCCCCACGCCTTGACCAGCGCCGGTCCGTCGCCTCAACATGCATGTGTTTCGCGGGCCATGGCCGATCGAAGCGGCGCAGATCGCCGAGCGGTGCGGACAGCCATAGTTTCCACTCGCTGGGTGCGAGGATGACCGGACAGCGGTCGTGGATCTCCATCAATTCCGGAGCGGCGTCAGTCATGACGCCGGTGTAGCAATCGCCCCACTCGGCCGACGATTGCCACAAGCCAGCCCAGGCGAACGTCCGCTCGCCTTTTGGAGAAAGCCAGGTCTCCGTCATTCGCCCGGTTTCACCGACAGCTTCGGCAAAGCGGCGGCACGGGATCAGGCAGCGTTGCTGCGGTGCCTCCGCCCAGCGCCGCCAGAAGGCCGTCAAATTGTCGAAGCGCGCGTTGTTGACGGGCCTGGGATTGGCGCTCCCCTTGAGGCGCACCGGGAAACCCCAGGTCATCTGCTCGACGACACGGCTACCATCGCGCTCCAGGACCACAAAGCCTGGGTCACGGGGATGGACCGTTTCAGGGCCGGCGTTGAACGCGCG
>NZ_DDFB01000106.1:0-3276 GCF_002336885.1 Novosphingobium sp. UBA1939
CCGCGTGTGGCCGAGGCGCGCGCGGCGCTGGAAACCGCGCGGCGCGACGCGCGCAGCGCGCGCAAGGTGGGATCGCCCACGCTCACGCTCAGCAGCGAATACGCCAACGACCCGTCGACGTCCTCGCCATGGCTGCTGGGCGGCGGGGTGGACCTGCCGCTGGACATCGGCGGCCGGCGCGGCGCGCGGCTGGCGCGGGCGGACCTTGGAGTGGTCGCGGCGCGCTACGATCTGGCCGAGGTGGCCTGGGCCGATCGCATGGCGCTGATCCGCGCGCTGACGGATCACCTGATTGCCCGGCGGCAGGCGGAACTCGGCGCAACCATCGTTGCCATGCGCGACCGGCAATTGGCGGTGCTGGAACAGCGCGTGGCGCGTGGCGAGACGGCCGGGCTGGACCTGTTTCCCTATCGTGCACAGCGCGCGCAGGCAGCGCGGGCGCTGGAAGACGCGCAGCGGCGCGCGCAACAGGCGCGCATCGCGATGGCGGGCGTGCTGGGCCTGCCCGCAACCGCGCTCGACGGCCTTGATGTCGCATGGGATGGTTTCGACGCCGCGCCCGCCGATACGCCCGCGTTGTCTCCATCCGCCATGGCCCGTGCCGTGGCCGGCCGCGCCGACGTGCTCAAGGCCATCGTCGCCTACGATCAGGCCGAGGCCGATCTGCGCGGGGAGCTGGCGCGCCAGTATCCCGCCGTCAGCCTGGGGCCGGGCTATACCTGGGAGCGCGGTCTGGTGAAGCTGCCGTTCGCGATCAACCTGACGGTGCCATCGTTCGATCTCAACCGCGCCGCGATCCGCGCGGCCGAAGCGCGCCGCGCGCAGGCCGGAGCGGCGATCGAAACCGCGCTCGCACAGGCGCAGGCCGCAATCGAAAGCGCGCGGGCGGAACGGACGGCGGCATCGGCGGCTCTTGATCGGGTCCGTCGCACCGAATTGCCACAGACCGAAGCCGTCGCCCGGCGCGCCGATGCCCAGCTTGCCAAAGGCGCGGTCGGCCGCGCGGACTGGACCGGCGCACAGATCGCGGCGCTGGAAGCGCGCCTGGCTGAAATCGATGCCCTGGCGCGCCTGCGCGCGGCGGACGCCGCGCTGGAAGACGCCCTGCGGCAGCCGCTGGAAGGACCGGAAACGATGATCGACCGCAACCGCCTCGTCACCCTGCTGGAGAAGCAGCCATGAAGCGGTTGGCCATCGCGGGTCTGGTGCTGGGCGGCATGGGCGCGGGCGTGCTCGGCACCCTGCTCGCGGTTTCGCGCATGGACGCGGATGCCGAGACGGGAGATTCCGACCCGCCCGTATCGACTGCTGGCGCGGGGCTGCATCTGGACGCCGGGGCGCAGGCGCGCGCCGGGATCCGGCTGGCCGAGCCCGTGCCGGCGACGCAGCGCACGGAAGCGGCCGGCTATGCCCGCGCCATCGACCTCACCGCGCTTTCGGCGATTGCCGCCGAAGTGACCGCCGCGACGGCCGCCGCCGAGGCATCGGGGCGCGAAGCCGCACGGCTGGCCAGCCTCGCCCGCGCCGATCAGGGTGCATCGCAACGCGATGTGGAAATGGCACGGGCACAGGCGGTGGCAGATCTCGCGCGGCTGGGCGCGGCCTGCCAGCGGATCGGGCTGGAATTCGGCGCGGGCCTTGCGCGGCTGGGATGTGGGAGCGTGCCGGGACTGGCGCGCGAAGCAGCGGCGGGCACAGTCGCCGTGCTGCGCATCGATTTCCCCGACGGCATCGTTCCGGCCGGCTCCACGATAACCGTCGATGCAGGCGACCTGCAGATCGGTGTCCGGGCGCTCGGCCCCGCCGCGATGGGTGACACGCAACTGCAGACGGCGGGGACGCTGGCGCTGCTCCGTGGCGCTGCCGTGGCCCGCGCGGGCGTCGGGCGCATCCTGGCGGCGCATCGCACGGACGCCGGCACGCAGGGCGGATACCTGATCCCGCGCGAAGCGCTGGTGCGGGTGGACGGCGCGCTCTGTGCCTATCGCTTGGCAGGGTCTGACGGCTTCGAGCGCGTGCCATTGCAAGGGGCGGTTGCGCGCCGCGAAGGCTGGTTCGTTCCCGCCGCCGCGCTGCGCGCGAACGATCGCATCGTGGTATCGGGCGCCGGCACGCTGCTGGGCCTCGAACACGCTGCCCCGGCAGACGGGCCGGCAGACGGGGGCGACGAATAGCGATGCTGTCGTTCATCGTCCGCCAGTCGCTGCGTCATGCCTGGACCGTGCTGGCCCTGGCTCTCGTCCTGCTGGGGCTTGGCGCCGCGCGCGTGGCCGGCGCCGCCTATGACGTGTTTCCGGAATTCGTGCCGCCGCAGGCCAGCGTCCAGACCGAGGCGCCGGGCTATACGCCGCGCCAGGTCGAAATGCTGATCACGCGGCCGCTGGAAGCGGTCATCAACGGCGCCAACGGCGTGGAGACGGTCCGTTCGGAATCGATCCAGGGGCTGTCGGTCATCGACGTGACCTTCCACGAAGGCGTCGATCCCTACCGCGCGCGGCAGCAAGTGTCCGAGGCGCTGGCCGATGCCATCCCGCAATTGCCCGCCGGGTCCGATACGCCGCGCATCACCCCGCTCACCTCCTCGACCATGGACCTGCTCAAGATCGGCTTCACCAGCGATCGCCTGAGCCCCATGGCGCTGCGCGATCTTGTCGAATGGACGGTCCGCCCGCGCCTGCTCGCCGCGCCGGGAGTGGCGCGCGCGAACGTGTTTGGCGGCGAACAGCGCCGGATCGAGGTGCGGGCCGATCCCGCGCGCCTGCTGGCCCGCAGCCTGACCTTCGCCGACCTTGCCGGGGCGGTGGACCGCGCCATCCACGTCAACGGCGGCGGCTTTGCCGACACGCCCAGCCAGCGCATCCTGATCGATCCCGGCCCCAGCGCGATGACCGCCCGCCAGATCGCGGACTCCGTGCTCTCCACGGGCAGCGGCGGGACCGTGCGGGTCGGCGATGTCGCGCAAGTGGTCGATGCCGCCGCGCCGCGGCAGGGCGATGCGCTGATCATGGGGCGCCCCGGCGTGCTGATGACGCTATCGAGCCAGTATGGCGCCAACACCTTGCAGACCACGCGCAACCTGGAAGCGGCGCTGGCCGAAGTCACGCCCGCCCTGACCGCCGCCGGCGTCCGCATCCTGCCCGCGATGCACCGCCCGGCGAACTTCATCGAAAGCGCGCTGGGCGGGATCGAGCGCGATCTGGTGATCGGGGCGCTGATGATCGCGCTGGTGCTGATGCTGATCCTGCGCGACTGGCGCGTGACGCTGATCGCGTTCGT
>NZ_DDFB01000106.1:3366-33717 GCF_002336885.1 Novosphingobium sp. UBA1939
CCAGCGTTGGCGCTGCTGTTCCTGCACGGGCACGAGCCCCGGCCCGAACCGGCGTTCCTGCACCGCTTCAAGCAGCGGCACGAAGGTCTTGTCGTCCGGCTCATGCAAAGGCCGGCCAGCGCGGCGCTGGCGATTGGCCTGCTCGGCGCGGTTGCGCTGGCCGGCGCGCTTTCGTTCGGGGCCGAACTGCTGCCCTCGTTCCGCGAACGGCACTACGTGCTCCAGGTCAGCGGTCCGGCGGGCGCCTCGTTCGACTGGATGCGCGCGACGGGCGAGCGGATTTCGCGCGGGCTGCTGGCCATTCCCGAAGTGCTGAGCGTGGAGGAGCAGATCGGCCGGGCCGAAGCGGGCGAGGACACCTGGCCTCCGCACCGGGGCGAGTTCCACGTCCGGCTGAAGCCCGACGTCGGCGGGGCGGGAGAGGATCGCGCGCTGGCGCGGATGCGCAAGGTTCTGTCCGATACGCCGGCGCTCCAGAGCGAGGTGACGACGTTCCTGGGCGACCGCATCAGCGAATCGCTTTCGGGCGAGACCGCCGCCGTCTCGATCAGCGTTCACGGCGCCGATCTCGATACGCTCGACCGGGTCGCCGCAGCGATCGCCGCACAGGTGCGCGCCTTGCCGACGGCGGCGGACGTGCGCGTGAAGACCGATCCCGGTACGCCAATGCTGGGAGTGACGCTGGATCCGGCGCGCATGGCGCTGCGCGGCGTGAGCGCGGCCGACGCGGGCGATGCCATCCGCGCCACGTTCGCGGGCCAGCCGGCCGGCGTGGTGGCGCTGCCGGATCGGACGGTCGATGTCGCGGTCACCGTTCCCGAAGACCAGCGCCGCGATCCCGAAGCACTGGGGCAGACGCTGGTGCGCACCGCCAGCGGCGGCGCGGTGCGGTTGTCCGACATCGCCACGATCTCGCTGGGCAGCGAACGCCTGTCGATCGGGCATGAGGGCGGGCAACGCCGTCAGGTGGTGACGGCGAACGTGACCGGGGGCGATGTCTCCGGTTTTGTCGCCGCCGCGAAAGCCCGGATCGCGCGCACTGTCCACCTGCCCCCCGGCGTGTTCCTGTCCTGGGCCGGGGCGGCGGAAGGGCAGGCCAAGGCGGCCCACCAGCTGGGCAGCCATGTCCTGTTCACCGCCGTGGCGATGGTGATCCTGCTGGTCGTGGCGTTCGGCGGTCTGCGCCCGGCGCTGCTCATCCTGGCCGGGATGCCGCTGGCGATGGCCGGGGGCGTGCTGGCGGTGGCGCTGACCGGGGGCGTGATCTCGCTAGGCTCGCTGGTCGGGTTCATCACCCTGTTCGGCATATCCGCGCGCAACGCGATCCTGCTGGTCGCGCATGTCGACGAACTCGTTGCCCGCGATGGCCTGCCGTGGACGATGGAGACCGTGCTGCGCGCGACGCGCGAACGGGTGACGCCGATCGTCCTGACCGCGCTGGTCACCGCGTTCGCGCTGGCGCCGCTGGCGTGGGAGAGCGGGCAATCCGGGCGCGAGGTTCAGGGGCCGATGGCGCTCGTCATTCTGGGCGGGCTCGCAACGTCGCTGGTGCTGTCGCTGCTGCTGTTGCCGGCGCTGATCTGGCGCTGGCGGTACGGCCCCGAAAAGCCGCCTGCCGCCTGAGCTAATCGCCGGCGAGCGCCAGCAGGGCGAACGTCGCCAGCCAGTGCTCACCCATGTAGTCGCCGGCAACGTGCGGCAGGCTGGCGGCGAGATGGTCGTCGATCGTTTGCGCGATCAGCGGCGCCAGCGGATGCGGCGCCAGCGCCGCGCCGATCGCGCGCCAGCACCATGCGCGGCTGAGATTCAACCCGTCCAGATGCGCGATCTTGCCGTCGCTGCGGTCCGATACCAGCGCGGGCGTGAACAGCGTGCCGGGCTGGCCTTGTTCGGCACGCGGCAGGAACGCGGCGAACCAGACCGCGAAAGCATCGCGGTCGAGCACCCGGCTCATCAGCAGCGCCTCGGCCAGTGCGGGCGAGAGGAATTCGTCCCCGCCCGGTTCCCAGGCCTGGCAATCGCGATCGTCAAGGAACCAGTCGCGCGCGCGGGCCTCGATCCGCGCGCGCAGGGCCGGATCGTGCGCGGCCGCCCAGCGATGCGCCAGCACAAGCGCAAAGCTGATGTTGAAATGCGTGCCCACGCGGATCGGATACGTCAGTTTAGGCAGAAACGCGTGAAAGCGAGTAGCGAAGGCACGTGCCAGTGGCTCCACGGCGGTGGCCCAGGGGGCTTCGTGCTGCGTCAGTTCGTCGTGCAGCGCCAGCAGCCACGCCCAGCCATAGGGCCGTTCGAACCCCGCCGCGCCGGGCCGCTGGAGATAGGCCAGTTCGCCTGTGACCTTTTCGGGCACCAGCATGGCATCGGCCCTTGCCCGGACCGCGGCGGCTTCGGGCATGGCGGGATAGAGCCGCGCCAGCCGCATCACCTGCCACCAGCCGTGGACGCAACTGTGCCAGTCGAAGCTGCCGTGGAAGATCGGGTGATGATCGGCCGGGGGCCGGGCGTCCTCCGGCCCGTTCAGGACGAGATCCATCTTGAACGGGTATGGCCGGCCCAGATGGCCCAGCGTGAGCCGGACGAAACCGGCGGCGGTATCCTGCGTCAGCGTGGTCATGCGCTACCAGCACTACCGCAAGACCACACCGCCGGCCAGCCGATGGCCCCGCGCGTCAATAGCGATAGGGATTCTGGTCGATCGTGGTGGTGCCGCGCGTCTGGTTGCACAGAAACACGGTGCCGGTGAAATAGATGCCCGGCTTGGTGATCGTCTTGGCGTACTCGAACGCTTCGCGCAGTTGCTGCACGGTCATCTGCACCGGCGCCTCGTCGGGCTGGTAGGTCATGCCATAGGCATAGTCCTGCCCGTCCTTGCTGATTTCGACGTGGCACCCCATCACGTGGCTGACCGGGTGCGTGTCGCAGAAGTCGATCAGGCGCTTCATGCTGTCGAACCACGGCTGCCAGAAGCTGATGTAGCAGCGCCCGCGATAGAACATGTCCCCGGTGTAGAGGATCTGGGTGTAGGTATCGTAATGCGCGAATTCGGACATGACGTGGCCCGGCGATCCCCAGATCAGGATGTCGCGCCCGCCCAGGTCCAGCGTCACGCGCTCCTCGGGGAAATTGGTCATGCCCCAGAAGCCCATCATCTCTTCCTGGGTCAGGCCCATGTAGCGCGTGTTGGGCCGGTCGGCGAACTGGTTGGTCGCCGCGTAGTGATCGGCGTGCAGGTGGCTGAAGGCCACCAGCAATTCCAGGCTGGCGGGATCGCGCCCGTTGCGCTTGCACCAGTCAGCGATGCAACCATCGACCACGCCGCGCAAATCCCAGCCGTTGCGCAACTGGACAAAGCCTTCGTCGAGCAGCAGCACGCGATCGTTGCCGAAATAGAGCGGCGCGAACGGTGCTTCGTAGCTGTAGGCCTTGTTCTGGCGCAGGATCGCGGTGTGCGGGTTATACCAGTGGACCTGCACCGGCGGATCGGTGTTGTCCATGCACGAAGGGGAACCGCAGATCCACCGGTCGGGGAAACTGCCCGGCGCGGGAAGATTGCTCTTGAAGTCGATCGGCGTGGCCGGCGCGGCCGCCCGCGCAAGGCCTGCGGCGCCAATGCTCCCGAGCGGCACCGCGGCGGCCGAGGAGGTGGTCAGGAACGTGCGACGATCCATGGGTCTCGTCCTTGTCGAAAAAGGGATAGGGCGTTTCAGAACGGCCGGGGCGGATTGATGTTGGGCACGCCTTCGGGCCATTCCAGCGTGCGCTGATCCGGGCTGACGTTGTTGAGCAGGATGAAGTCCGGGCGGATCAGCATCCGGTCGTGCCCCTGGATCTCGCGTGCATACTGGATTGCCTCGTCCAGCACCGCCGGAACCATTTCCAGCACCCGCTCGTAGGGCTTGTAGGTGGCGAAACGGGGGTAGGCCTTGCCCGGCACGAACATCATCTCGATGTGGCCGCCCATGATCCACTTGACCGGATGGCTGGCGGTCCACGCCTTCAACCGTTCGAGCGAGGCGAGGAAGTCCCTGTCGTTGGCAATGTTGATCTTGCCGGGAAACAACAGGTCGCCGGTGAACAGGAAATCGCAATAGGGATCGTAGAAGCTGACTCCGTCCTTGTGCGTGCCCGGCGTGGGGATCACATCGATCACGCGGCCGCCAAGGTCGATCCGGCCGGTGCCGGCGGGCCAGCTTGCGGCAAGGCCGTAGTGCTGCTTCATCACCGCCAGCGGCGTGGGCACGATCGTCGTGCTGGGACGCCCGGCGAATTGCCGCAGGCCCTGGTTCTGCGCCACGTCCTCGCCCGACGTGCAGGCAACGGTCAGCGGAATGTCGCGCCAGCCGCGCACCTGCCCGATGCGGGCGATGATCGCGTCGACCGTTTCGCGCAGCGGATAGAGGTGGGCCTCAGCCGTGGCGCCGCTGTCGATCAGCAGCGCGCCCTTGTTGCCGAAAAGCAGATAGGTGAACGGCGCTTCCCAGTGGACGCACACGTTCTGGCGCAGGATGAAGGTGTCCTCGTTGTACTGGATCACCTGCACGCGCGGATCGCGGTTCTTCGCCGCGACGTTGGAACCATAGGTCCAGCGAAAGCCGATGGCGCCCGGCGCCGGACCATCGCACGCGTAGTCATGGACCACGGGCTTGCCGCGATGGAGCGGAACCGCACTGTCGGTGTTGCGGGCACCGGGCAGGTTGTACCCCAGATCGGGATTGCCATTGGGATAGACGCGGCCCGTAGCGGACTGCGGATTGCCCGACAGCGCGGGGTTGTAGGTTTTGTTCGGTTCCATGGAGTGCCCCAAAGGATGGCCGGGGTGCGAGGGAGCGCGCCATGCGGACGCGCTCCCTGCTGCGACGTTCAGAGCGATGCTCAGAACGTCTTGGTCAGCTCGACACCCACCTTGCGAGGAGTGAGGACATTGTTCGAGTAGTAACGAGAGACCGTATAATCGTTGATCGTCCGGCGGCTGAGATCGTTGCCCACCGATGTCACCGCGTACTTGTCGAAGATATTGTCGGCATAGAGGCGGACCTCAAAGCCTTCATTCAAGCGATAGGCAATCGAAGCGCGGTTCACGATGTAGTCCGGCAGCGTTTCACCATAGGCGCGCGCGCCCGGGCGGGTCACGATGTCGCCGACATAGGTAGCCGTCCAGTTCGCCACGATTTCGCCGCCCGGAGCCGGCGCGGTATAGGTAACGCCCAGGCTGCCGCTATGCCGCATCGAGCCCGGCAGCCGATCGCCCGCCTGCGCGGCGATGCGGATGGACTTGGGGCGGGTGCCGGGCATATCGCGATTACCCGGGAAATTGCGATAGTCGAGCAAAGCCGGCACATCCTCGGTCAGGTGGGCATCGGTGTAGGCGTAGTTGCCCTGGATCGTCAGCCGCCGCGTGGGTTTTGCCCAGAACGTGAGTTCGACGCCCTTGGAAACCGCCGTGCCGCCGTTGACTGTGATGCCACTGGCGCCGTTCACGGTGGCGGAGGCAAGCTGGATACCCTTCCACAGGATATGATAGGCGGCCAGATTGATGTTGAACTTGCCGCCGAACAGCGTCGAACGGATGCCGATTTCCTTGTTGTAGGTCTGGTCAGGGCCATAGAACAGTTCATTCGGCAAGGCGCAGGCGTTCTGGATATCGGCAAGGTTCGCCGGACAAGGCGCCACGCGGTTCGGGCCACCGATGCGATACCCCTTGCTAGCCGTGGCATAGACCATCAGGTCCGGGCTGAACTTGTACGACGAGTTGAACTTCCAGATGAAACCGTTCTTGCTCGCGCGCTTGTAGTCAGGCTGGCCTTGCGCGTTGAGCAAGCCGTTGTAGGCAATCGTGGGGACATCCCCCAGCAACGGCAGTGCGATACCCCCTTGCACACGCGCGTTATACCCGAAATAGCGCCCGCCGGCCGTTACCTGCCAGGCGTCGGTGATCTTGAAAGTGCCTTCGCCGTAGACCGCCTTTTCGGTGGTGCGCGTGTCGGCGATGCTGGCGTATTCAACTTCGCGCGGATAGTTGGCGTTGAAGATGTTCGGACCGAAATAATAGACGCCAAGGCCCGGGACGATTTCCTGATAGTCCGAATGGTACTTCAAGCTGTTGTAAAAGCCGCCCACGATCCAGCTGAACGGTCCGCCGTGGGTTGAAACGAAGCGCACTTCCTGGGTGAACTGCTTGTATTTCACGTGCTGGTCGGTGAAGCCGGAGAAGGCCGGGAAGAGTTCGTAGTTGTAATCGAGATCGAGCAGCAGATCGGTTACGTCGGACGAGCTGTCGATCTTGCGCACCGAATAGGACGTCGAGGACACGAGTTGCGCGATGTTGCCAAGCTCTGCCTCGATTTCACCCGCGAACAGATCGGACTTGCGGTGAGACGGTTCCAGATAGCGCCACGGGGCCTGGTATTTGTCCGTTCCAAGCACGCCCGCGCCGTTGGCCTGCCGGCCGTTGGTGGACGTCGACTGATGAGCATACGTCAGGTAGATGTTGAGGCCGTCGACAGGGAACAAGCCCAACTGGTTGCGCGTGGTGAACGTGTGTTCGAAGTTCGCATCCTTGTAGGTGTGCAGGTTGGCGGCAATCTGGCTGGCCGAGCCAATCGGCCCATAGAACGAGGAAACCGCTCCGGCCGTCTCCCGCGGCGTGCCGATCTGGCCAAACCGGACCCCGGACGGTTGCGGTTGTGGCAACGACACGCCCGGCTGATTCAGCAAATAGGGATAGTCGATGAAGCCGGGGTCGTTGAAGTAACCCACCGTCGATCGCAGGGCGACCTTGCCCGGGATGATCGGAATATTGACGGTGCCATCCATCTGGAAACCGGGGCTGCCAGAATGGGCTTCCGCGTAGATCTTGCCATGGGCCGTGCCGGCCCACTTGTTCGGATCGGGACGGTTCGGAATGTAGCGGATCGCACCCGCCAGCGTGCCCGCCCCGTACAGCGTGCCCTGAGGACCGAGCAGCGTTTCCACGCGCTGGATGTCCAGCAGCTTGAGATCAAGATACAGCGGAACTTCGCCGATATAGGTTGCGACAGCACTGTCTTCGTTGTTGCCGAAGGACGACGTGTCGGTCGCGTTAAGGCCGCGCAGGACGATCGTGCCCGTGTTGCGCGGGCCGGTATCCTGAATGGTAATCCCGGGCGTAAACGCGGCAAGGCCACGGACGTCCACGACATTGTTTTCCTTCAACCGCTCGGCGCTCAGCGCCGTGATGTTCACCGGCGCGTCCTGGATGCTCACCGAACGGCGCGTGCCGGTGACGACGATCGTCTCCAGACCTTCCGCGGACGGATCCGCCGGATTGTCCGCCGATGCCTCGGCCGGTGCGGTCTGTGCGAATCCGGGGGTTCCCCAGACTCCGACGAGCGCGGTTGCAGATAAGATGGCGGCGCGGAATGCGTTCTTGTGCACCATGTAGCGGCTCCCCAATTGCCACGACCTACCGCCCTCCTCCCCATGAGATGGGCGGCGGCTGAGCGCCTCAGGGGCATTCTCTCCCGGAACTGCGGATGCTTCGGCTTCCTGCGGCCGATCGCGACGCGGGAAGAATCAGTGATATTACAAAAGTGCGCAATGGTAATAATGACGCATAGACAAACGCCTTTCGATGCGGCAATGTTGCAGTGCAAAAAGGGGTCTCACTCATGCTGAACCGGATTCGCGTCGCTGGAACGATCACCCTTATGGCCGGGGCCTTGCTGGCCGCGTCCTGCTCATCCGGGGGTGGCACGAAGGCCGAGTCGCGGACCGAGTTTAACATCGGCTGGTCGATCTATGCCGGCTGGATGCCCTGGCCCTATGCGCAGCAAGCGGGCATCGTGAAGAAGTGGGCCGACAAGTACGGCGTGAAGATCAACATCGTTCAGGTGAACGACTACGTCGAATCGGTGAACCAGTACACCGCCGGCAAGCTGGACGGCGTGACCGTCGCCAACATGGATGCGCTGACCATTCCCGCCGCCGGCGGCAAGGACACCACCTCGCTCATCATGGGGGACTATTCCAACGGCAACGACGGCATCGTGCTCAAGGGCGCCGACAACCTGGCCGCGATCAAGGGACAGCAGGTCTATCTCGCCGAACTGTCGGTGTCCCACTACCTGCTCGCCCGCGCGCTCAATTCGATCGGGCTGCAACTGACCGACGTGAAGACGGTGAATACCTCGGACGCCGACATCGTCAGCGCCTGGGCCAGCCCGCAGGCGACTGCGGCGGTCGCGTGGAATCCGCAACTTTCGGTGATGAAGGCGCAGCCGAACGCCAAGCTGGTGTTCGATTCGTCGAAAATTCCCGGCGAAATCCTCGATCTGCTGGTGGTGGATACGGCGACGCTCAAGGCCAATCCCAACCTGGGCAAGGCGCTGACCGCGATCTGGTACGAGACGACGGCGCTGATGCTGCGGCAGGACGAACAGGGCAAGGCCGCGCGTGCGGCGATGGCCAAGCTGGCGGGGACGACGCCGGAGGTGTTCGATAGCCAGCTGGCGACCACGCACCTCTATGCCGATCCCAAGGAAGCGGTGGAGGCCACGTCCGCGCCGGCGCTGGTCACCACGATGACCCGCGTGCGCGATTTCAGCTTCTCCAAGGGGCTGTTCGGCCAGGGCGCGAAGTCGGCCGACGCGGTGGGCATGGCCTTCCCCGGCGGCAAGACCCTGGGCGATCCGGGGCATGTAACCCTGCGCTTCGATGAAAGCTTCATGAAAATGGCCGCCGACGGCAAGCTTTGAGCCGCCTCGGTGCCCGTTGACTGTACGAACCAAGTAGAGGTCCCATGCGCTGGGTGAACCGCCAGATCCGGCCGGGCAATCGCGTGCTGCTAGGCGCCGCGCCGGTCGTGATCCTGATCATCTTCTATCTGTTCATGGCCGCCAGCCGCCATGCCGCCAACCCTTCGGACAAGATCCTGCCGCTGCCGGGCGGCATGGTGGAAGCCATGTCCGGGCTGCTGAGCGAGCCGGACGCGCTTTCAGGACAGATCGTGTTCTGGGCCGATACACTGGCCAGCCTGCAACGCCTCGGGCTGGGACTCGCCATCTCCACCGTCTCGGCTCTGCTCGTCGGGCTGGTGCTGGGCGTGTTGCCCCCGGTGCGCGTCACGTTCGGGCCGCTGGTGACCGGCATCGCGGTGATCCCGCCGATCGCGCTGCTGCCGATCCTGTTCATAGCCTTCGGCCTGGGCGAAACCGCCAAGGTCGCGCTGATCGTGGTCGGGATCGCCCCGTTCATGATCCGCGACATCGCCGCCCACGTCGCCAGCCTGCCCCGCGAACAGATCATCAAGGCGCAGACCTTGGGCGCGAGCAGCTGGCAACTGATGCAGCGCGTGGCCCTGCCGCAGGCGATGCCGCGCCTGATCCAGGCGGTGCGCCTTTCGCTGGGGCCGGCATGGGTGTTCCTGATTTCGGCCGAGGCGATCGCCTCCGATGTCGGGCTGGGGTACCGCATCTTCCTCGTCCGCCGCTACCTGTCGATGGATATCATCCTGCCCTATGTCGCGTGGATCGCGCTGCTGGCGATCGTGATGGACGTGGCGCTGGTGAAGCTCAGCCACCGCCTTTACCCCTGGGCACATGGAGCCGGACATTGAGCGTGCTTCTCAGCCTGCGCGACCTGTGGGTCGAATACGGCGACAAGGTCGTGCTCGAACGGGTGAACCTCGACATCGAGGCCGGTTCCTTCGTCTCGATCATCGGCCCGTCCGGCGCGGGCAAGAGCAGCCTGCTGCGCGTCGTTCTCGGGCAGGAGCGGCCCACGCGCGGCTCGATCCTGCTCGATGGCGTGCCGCTGGCGCCCGAATGCGGGCCGGATCGCGGCGTGGTGTTCCAGCGCTATTCCGTGTTCCCGCACCTCTCCGCCCTGCGCAACGTCATGTTCGGGCTGGAATGCGCGGAAGCACCCTTCACCGCGCGGTTGTTCGGTGCGCGACGCCGCGCCGCCGCCGCCGAAGCGGAGGCGATGCTCGCCGCGGTCGGCCTGGGCGACAGTCTGAACCTGCTGCCGGCGCAGATGTCGGGGGGGATGCAGCAACGGCTGGCCATTGCGCAAGCGCTGATCAAGCGCCCGCGCATCCTGCTGCTCGACGAACCCTTCGGCGCGCTCGATCCGGGCATCCGCGCCGATATGCACGCTCTCATCACGCAATTGTGGCGGGACTATTCGCTGACCATCCTGATGGTCACGCACGACCTGCGCGAGGCGTTCGCGCTGGGTACGCGCGTGCTCACGCTCGACAAGCGCCGGATCGATCCGCACGCCCCGCACCGCTTTGGCGCGACCGCTGTTTACGACCTGCGACTGAAGCCTCGTCCGGTTCCGACGAACGACGAGAGTATTACACTTGACCAAGTTAGTAATAATTGAGAGACCTGCGTCATGAGCACCGAGCCTCCTCTCGCCAACCTCGCCCGGCTCAGCATGAGCCTTCCGGCGGAACTCTTCCGCCAGCTTGACGTGATGGTGGAGGAACGCGGCCTGCCGTCGCGTTCCCAGCTGATCGCCGAACTGATTCGCCACGCCCTGGCCGAGCATGAAGCCCTCACCCGGCCCGACGAAATGCTCGCCGGCACGATCACGCTGGTCTATCGCGGCGATCGCGGACGCGTGCGGCACCAGCTCGCCCAGACGCAGGCCGACTATCTCAAGGAAGTGATTTCCTCGCAGCACGTCTTCCTCGAAGACGATCAGTCGCTCGAAGTCCTGCTCGTGCAGGGGCCGGCGGTGCGGCTGAAGGCGCTGTGCGATGCGCTGCGCGGCATTCGCGGTGTCCACCAGCTCGAACTGGTCACGACGACCGCCCTGCTTCCGCCGCTGTACGAACAGGATGACATCGAGGCGGAGGGCAACGGCGCGCGGGAACACAAGGCGCCACGCGGCGCGCGCAAGGGAGCGGCCGCATGAGCGCCGCGCTGGCCGATCCGCTCGCCGCGCGCGATCACGCGCGGGCCATGGGTGGCACGAAAGTGGAAGCGATGCCGGTGCTTCCGCCGGTTGCCGAAGACCTCCCCGCCGGTGTCCCTGCCGACGATCTGCTGTGGGAAGAAGTGATGGCCGCCGGCGGCTATGCCACGCGCCGGCTTGCACGCGGCACGCGCCTGCGCCTGATCGACCTGCGCGGCGATGCCTGTGCCTCGCTGATGGTCTTCAACGCCGAACTGCCGACCGAACGGCTCAACGTCGCCGATACGGTCAAGGTCCAGTGGAACGCCTACCTGGGCGCGGGCAAGCTGCTGCTGTCGGACATGGGCCGGGTGCTGATGAGCATCGTCGAGGACGACGCCGGAACGCACGATGCGTTCTGCGGCACCTCCAACGCAGCTACCAACAGCGCCCGCTACGGCGAAGGCCGCAACAGCGGCGCCTTCCCCAACGGGCGCGACCGCCTGCTACTGGGCGCGGCGAAGCACGGCCTTGGCCGGCGCGATGTCCACCCCTGCATCAACCTGTTCAAGGGCACGCGGATCGAGGCCGACGGCGCGATCACGCCGCTGGTCGGCCCCTACGATCCCGGCCGCACCGTGCTGCTGCGGGCCGAGATGGACGTGATCGTGGTCATCGCGAACTGTCCGCACGTGCTCGATCCGCGGCCGGACTGGACCGTGACCCCGCTGCGCCTTTCGGCCTGGCGCGGCCCGGCAACGCCCACGGACGACGCGATCCGCAACGCGACGCCGGAAGGCCTGCGCGCCTTCCTCAACGTCGAAGATTACTACCGCCGCTAGCAAGGAATTCGCCAGCATGAGCGACGACCCCCATACCACCGGGCTTCCCGGCACCATCGTGCATGACGAAATCGTGCCGTCGCGCGCGCCGTGGCTGCATCATGTCGCGGCCGGGCAAACGCTGCGGATCGTCGATCTGGAAGGCAACCAGGCGGTCGATTTCCTGCTCTATGCCACCGCCGACGATGCCGAACGCTACAGCGCGCAGGATACCGTCGCGGCGCAGGGCAACCTGTTCCTGCGGGAAGGAACGGTGCTGCGATCCAACGAGGGGCGGCCGATGATGGTCATCACCGGCACCTCGGTCGATTACCACGACACCATCGGCGGGGCGTGTTCGTGCGAATCCAACACCCTGCGCTATGGCCACCACACCAAGGCGCAGCACGCCTGCGTCGAGAACTTCCTTGAGGCGAACCTGATCGAAGGGCGCAGCAAGCGCGACATCGTTTCGAACATCAACTTCTTCATGAACGTTCCCGTCGAAGCCGATGGCGCGCTGGGCATCGTCGACGGGATTTCGGCGCCGGGGCTTACGGTGGACCTGCGCGCGGAAATGGACGTGACGGTGGTCGTGTCCAACTGCCCGCAGATCAACAATCCCTGCAACGCGTTCAACCCGACGCCGGTACGGATGATCGTGGCGGCATGAGCTTCGATACTGTCCTGATCGCGAACCGGGGCGCCATCGCCACCCGGATCATCCGCACCCTGCGCCGCATGGGGCTGAAGTCGGTCGCCATCTATTCGGACGCCGACGTGGCGTCGCTCCATGTGTCGCAAGCCGACGAAGCGGTCTGCATCGGCCCGGCACCGGCGGCGGAAAGCTATCTCAACGTCGCCGCGATCCTGGCGGCGGCCAAGGCAACGGGCGCGGGCGCGATCCATCCCGGCTATGGCTTCCTGGCCGAAAACGCCGAATTCGCCGAAGCCTGCGCGGCGGCCGGCATCGCCTTCATCGGGCCGAACCCCGACAACATTCGCACCTTCGGCCTCAAGCACAGCGCGCGCGCGCTGGCGCGCGACCATGGCGTGCCGCTGGCACCGGGCACCGAACTGCTTCAGGACGAGGAAGAGGCAATCGCGGCCGCGCGCGAGATCGGTTACCCGGTCATGCTGAAAGCCACGGCCGGTGGCGGCGGCATCGGCATGCGCGTGTGCGAGGACGACGACGCCGTGCGGCAGGGCTTCGCCGCCGTGGCCCGGCTGGGCGAAGGCAACTTCGGCGATGCCGGCGTGTTCCTGGAAAGCTACGTCGGCCGCGCGCGCCATATCGAAGTGCAGATCTTCGGCGATGGCACAGGCCGGATCATGGCGCTGGGCGAGCGCGACTGTTCGCTCCAGCGGCGCAACCAGAAGGTGGTGGAGGAGGCGCTGGCGCCGAACCTGCCCGCCAGCGTGCGCGCCGAACTGATCGCCGCCGCCGTCCGGCTGGGCGAGGCGGCGAACTACAAGTCGGCCGGCACGGTCGAGTTCCTCTACGATGCCGAACGCGAGCGGTTCTTCTTCCTGGAGATGAACACGCGCCTGCAAGTCGAACACGGCGTGACCGAAGAGGTCATGGGTATCGACCTGGTCGAATGGATGATCCGCGGCGCGGCCGGCGATTTCGCGATGCTCGATGCGCCGGCGCCGCAACCCAAGGGGCACGCCATCCAGGTGCGCCTCTATGCCGAAGACCCTGCGCTCGATTATCGCCCGACATCCGGCACGCTCACCGCGGTAAGTTTCCCCGGGGATATTCGCGCCGAAACATGGTGCATGGCGGGCACCACGGTCAGCGCGTGGTACGATCCGATGCTCGCCAAGCTGATCGTCCACGCCCCCACGCGGGCCGAGGCGGTCACCGCGATGCAACAGGCGCTCGACGCCAGCCGCGTCGACGGAATCGAGACCAACCTGCGCTGGCTGCGCGATGTGGTGCGCGCGGCCCCGTTCGTGGCCGGCGATGTTTCCACCCGCCTGCTCGACGGGCTGAACTTCGGCCCGCGCGGCATCCGCGTGATCAGCGGCGGCACTGCAACCACGGTGCAGGACTGGCCAGGCCGGCAAGGTCTTTGGGCCATCGGCGTGCCGCCATCCGGCCCGATGGACGACCAGTCGTTCCGCCTCGGCAACCGCCTGCTCGGCAATCCCGAAGACACGGCCGGGCTGGAAATGACCATCACCGGGCCGATCCTGCTGTTCAACGCGCCCGCGCGCATCTGCCTGATGGGGGCAGACTTCAAGGCACGCCTTGATGGCGTCCCGGTCGAGCGCGGCGTGGCGATCGACATCGCGGCCGGGCAGACGCTGGCGTTCGGCCGCGTCACCGGCGGCGGGCTGCGCGGCTATATCCTGATCGCGGGCGGGCTGGACGTGCCGCCCTATCTCGACAGCCGCAGCACGTTCGAACTGGGCCAGTTCGGCGGCCATGCCGCGCGCCGGCTGCTGGCGGGTGATACGCTGCATCCGGCGGGCGCGGCCACGGGCGATGCCCTTCCCGCCGCGCCGCTGCCCGATCTGGCGAAGGAATGGACGCTGCGCGTGCTCTACGGCCCGCACGGCGCGCCGGACTTCTTCACCGACGGGGACATCGACACCATCCTGGCGGCGGAATGGCAGGTCCATTACAACAGCAACCGCACCGGCGTGCGGCTGGTCGGCCCCAAACCGCAATGGGCCCGCGCCGACGGGGGCGAGGCGGGGCTGCACCCGTCGAACATCCACGACAATCCCTATGCCATCGGCGCGGTGGATTTCACCGGCGACATGCCGATCATCCTCGGGCCTGATGGCCCCTCGCTCGGCGGTTTCGTCTGCCCGTTCGTGGTGATCGCGGCGGACCGCTGGAAGATCGGGCAACTCGCGCCCGGCGATCGCCTGTGCTTCCGCCCCGTGACGATCGAGGACGCGACCAAGGCCGACGCGGCGCAGCGTGCGCTCGTCGCCAGCGGCACGGCGCCGGCGCCGGCCGCCGCGCGGGCTATCGTCGATCTTTCGCCGATCCTGGCCGATCTGCCGGCGAAGGGCGAGCGCCCGCGCACCGTCTATCGCCAGCAGGGCGATCGCAACATCCTGGTCGAATACGGCCCGATCGTGCTCGACATCGAGTTGCGCATCCGTGTCCACGCGCTGATGGTGGAGCTGGAGCGGATGGCGCTGCCCGGTGTGATCGACATCGTGCCCGGCATCCGTTCGCTCCAGTTCCATTTCGATGGGGTCCGGCTGGACCAGGGCGCCGCGCTGGCCGCGCTGATCGACGCGGAGGAGCGGCTGGGCGATCTGGAGGATTTCGCGGTGCCATCGCGCATCGTCCACCTGCCGCTGAGCTGGCGCGATCCCGCCACGATCGAGACGATCGAGAAGTACATGGCCGCCGTGCGCGACGATGCGCCATGGTGCCCGGACAACATCGAATTCATCCGCCGCGTCAACGGCCTGTCCGATGCCGACGCGGTCGAGCAGGTGATCTTCGACGCCAGCTACCTCGTGCTAGGCCTGGGCGATGTCTATCTGGGCGCGCCGGTGGCAACGCCGGTCGATCCCCGGCACCGGCTGGTCACGACCAAGTACAATCCCGCGCGCACCTGGACCCCGCCCAACGTGGTCGGCATCGGCGGCGCCTACATGTGCATCTACGGCATGGAGGGACCGGGCGGATACCAGCTGTTCGGCCGCACCATCCAGGTGTGGAACACGCACCGCGAGACAGATGCGTTCGAGGCCGGCAAGCCCTGGCTGCTGCGCTTCTTCGACCAGATCCGCTTCTTCAAGGTGAGCGCCGAGGAACTGGCCGACTGGCGCCGGGATTTCCCCAGCGGGCGCCGGTCCATCCAGGTCGAGGAATCGGAGTTTCGGCTCGCCGACTATCGCGCGTTCCTGCGCGATAACGCCGATACGATCGCGTCGTTCGAGGCGCAACGACAGGCGGCCTTCGATGCGGAACGCGCCGAATGGCAGCGCATCGGCGAATTCGACCGGGTGACCGACCTGACCGATCAGGACAGTGGAGCGGAGTCCGCCGTTGCCATCGAGGTTCCCGATGGCGCCGACGTGATCGAGGCACCGTTCGGCGGTGTGGTGTGGAAGCTGCTGGTCGCCCCCGGCGACACGGTGGAAGCCGGTGATACGATCGCGGTGATCGAAGCGATGAAAATGGAATGCCCGGTCGAAAGCCCCGGCGCGGGCACGGTGGCCGCGCTCTATCTCGAGGAGCGGCAATCGCTGCTGCCCGGTGCGCCGATGCTGGCGCTGAGCCCGCTGGCATGAGCGTGTCGTTCGCCCGGCGCGGCGTTGCCGCCACCGCCGCCGCTATCACCAGCGGAGAAACCAGCGCGCTCGCCGTGATGGAAGACACGCTGGCGCGCATCGCCGCCTACGATGCGGTGCAACCGCAGGCCTGGATCATCCGCGCCGATCCCGAGGCGCTGCGCGAAGCCGCGCGTGCGGTGGACGCCCGCGTCGCGGCAGGCGAAACGCTGCCGCTGGCGGGCGTGCCCTTTGCGGTGAAGGACAACATCGATGTCGCCGGCTTCGAGACGACAGCCGGCTGCCCCGCGTTCGCCTATCGCCCCGATGGTTCGTCGGACGTTGCCGCGCGGCTGACGGCGGCCGGCGCGATCTGCGTCGGCAAGACCAACCTCGATCAGTTCGCCACCGGCCTTGTCGGCACGCGCACGCCCTATGGCATTCCGCGCAATGTGCATAACCTCGCCTATGTCAGCGGCGGATCGAGTTCGGGTTCGGCGGTCGTCGTCGCGGCGGGGCTGGTGCCCTTCGCGCTCGGCACCGACACCGCCGGATCGGGCCGCGTGCCCGCCGCGTTCAACCATCTCGTCGGGTTCAAGCCCAGCAAGGGGCGGTGGAGCACACGCGGCCTTGTTCCCGCCTGCCGCACGATCGATTGCATCACCGCGTTTACCGATGACATCGCGGGCGCGGCCCTGATCGATGCCGTGGTGGCGGGCTTCGATGCCGCCGATCCCTATTCCAAGCCGCTGGCCGATCGCCCGGTGGGCCGCGCGCGCATCGGCGTGCCTCGCCGGGCGCAGCGCCTGTGGTTTGGCGATGCCGAATCCGAATACCTTTACGACCGCGCGCTCGAAAAGCTCCGCACGCTGGGTGAGATCGTGGAGATCGATATCACGCCGCTGCAGGAAGCGGCGCAGCTTCTCTATGGTGGCCCCTGGGTGGCCGAACGCACCGCCGCCATCGCCGGCATTCTCGCCAGCGATCCGGAAGCGGTGGACGAGACGGTGCGCAAGGTCGTCGAACCGGGGCGCGGCATCGGCGCGGTCGAACTGTTCAACGGCATCTATCGCCTGGCGGCGCTGAAGCGACAGGCCGACCTGATGTGGGACGCCATCGACGTGCTGGCCTTCCCCACTACCGGCACGACCTATCGCGTGGCGGAACTGCTGGCGGCGCCGATCGCGCTCAACAGCAACCTCGGCGCCTATACCAACTTCGTGAACCTGCTCGACATGGCCGCCGTGGCCGTGCCGGCCGGTACGCGCGCGAATGCAACGGGCTTCGGGATCACGCTGATCGGGCCGGCCGATACCGATCAGGGTCTTTTGACGCTGGCCAACGACTACCTGGCGGCCGCCGACTTGCCGCCGCCACCGCCGCTCGATCTGGAGGGACGAATGCAGACCGTGAAACTCGCCGTCGTCGGCGCCCATCTCAAAGACATGCCGCTGCACTGGCAGCTTACCTCGCGCGAGGCCGCTTTCGTCGGCGCGTTCGAAACGGCGCCCACGTACCGGCTCTATGCCATCGCCGACAGCGTGCCGCCCAAGCCCGCACTGGTGCACAACGCCGATGGCGCGGCAATCGCGGTCGAGGTCTATGAACTCGATGTCGCCGCCTTCGGCAGCTTCGTGGCTGAAGTGGTGCCTCCGCTCGCGATCGGCACGGTGACGCTGGCCGACGGCAGCAGCGTGAAGGGTTTCGTCGCCGAACCACGCGCGATGGACGGGGCGACCGACATCACCCACCTGGGTGGCTGGCGCGCCTACATCGCGAGCCTCTAGCCGGAGTTGAGAGGGGCTGACGCAGCGCTTGCCCCTCTCCCAACCCTCTCCCTCGAAGGGGAGAGGGCTACGCCGCTAATTCCCGATCTTGCCCGGCTTGGTCCACCACGAGAGCGTGTGCACGTCGTGCGAAGTCGTCCACACGCCCTTGCGCGTGTAGCGCAGCGCGCCGCTGCCCGAAGCCTTGCCCATGCGCGCGCGGATCGCCAGCGTTGCCGGGTCGATCACCACGAACACCTGGTCGGCGGTGGTGCGCAGCCACACCTTGCCGCCGCCAGTGTCGATATCGCCGTACTTGAGGTTATCGCCCACCTTGACCCGACCGGTGACGGCGCCCGTGGCGGGATCGATCCGCGCGACGGTGCCATCGCCCTGCTCCTGCACCCAGACCGCGCCTTCACCGGCGGCAAGGAACCCGGGTTCCTTGCCCAGCGCGGTCTTTCCGGCAACGGCATTGGTCGCGGGATCGATACGCTGGACGGACTGCTGCGCGCTGCTGACCGCCCACAACGATCCCAGCCCGAAGGCCAGATAGAACGTGCCGGGATCGACCGGGATGGTCGCGATCACGCTGTTGGTCGCGGGATCGATGCGCGAAACCGCGCCCTTGCCGTCGCTGGCGACCCAGATCGAGCCTGCACCCGCCACGACGTTCAGTTCGCCGAAGGGATTGGCGATGCCGGTCGGGATCGTGGCAGTGATCTGCGCGGTGCGCGTGTCGATGCGCTTGAGCGCGCCTTCCTTGCAATCGGCGACCCACAGGGTGTGATCGGCCACGGCCATGGCGCCGCAGGGGCGCGTCATCGGCACTTCCGCGCGCTTGCCGCCGCGCGCCCACTGCTCCACCCTGCCCTTGTTGGTCGCCCACACCGTATCGCCATCCACCGCGAGGAAATCCGCGAAGCCCGGCACGGTGATGACCTGTTCTTCCTGCGCCTGCGCCGCAGGCGCCTCCACGCAAAGAGCGGCAAGCGCCACCATCGCCAACCCGAGCCTGTTCATTTCGGTTCTCCTTCAAGGAAACAGCGCGTGCGCTTTCGCGTTGCAGCATTGTCCGAAACAACCTGCTTGTCCACGCCGTTATTACGATAGTGTGGCTATGTAATACCTTTTTGGGCGCGCTTGCCATCGGACGCGTTGCGGGACGCGTTAGCAAATGCGGAATATTACGCTTGACGATATAGGTAATATCGATAGCATGCCGGCATCATTCGGAAAGCAATCCGCCGAGGACCACGATGGGCAAGGACTTCAAGCAGACGCTGGTCAACCTCATCCCGCCGGCGATGATCGTCGCCGTGGTGCTGTTCTGGGCCTTTATTCCCGAAGCGCTGGCCAAAAATCCGGCGACCATCATCGTGGCCGGTCTTGTCATCACCGCGATCGTGCTGGGGCTGGAGTTCCTGTTCGAACGGCACGCCGGCTGGCGGCTGAACAAGCGCGAATTCCTGACCGATACGTTCTATGTGGTCTTGGGCTACACCGCGATCTCGTGGGTTTCCAACACGCTCGCGGAAGATCCGCTGAAGGCGGTCAAGAAATCGCTGGGCATTACCACCGACTGGGCCATGCACATGCCCTTTCTCCTCCAGGTGACGCTTGTCGTCTTCCTGATCGAGTTCGGCCAGTACTGGATGCACCGGCTGATGCACAACTGGCATCCGGCCTGGCTCACCCATGCGCCACATCACCACATTACCCAGCTGAACGCGATGAAGGGATATGTCGGCAATCCGATAGAGCTGTTCCTGATCAGCCTGAGCGTGGTGGCGCTCTTCGATCTGCCGCTGACCGCGATCTTCTGCGCCGCGAACATTCTGGGCGTGGTGTCCACGTTTGCCCATGCCAACGTGCGGTCCGATCCACCGCTGTTCTATTCCTTCTTCTTCACGACGATCCGCAACCACAGCCTGCATCATTCGGTGCCCTATGAGGACACCCGCTGCAACTATGCCAACTCGCTGATCCTGATCGATCGCGTCTTCGGCACGTACCGTGAAGGCGAGGCGGACGTGGTCGGGCAGGACGAACGCAAGCGGCTGTCGATATGGGAACAGTTCCTGTTCCCGTTCCGCCCGGTGATCGACGCGATCAAGGCCCGGCGCAACGATCCCCCGGCTACCGCCGGCTAAGCGGTGAGCCTGCTGCGTTCGCCCGCGCCCGATCGCACCGTCGCCTCGCTGCAACAAGCGCGCGCCGCGCTGCGCCGGGGTGACGTGGCCGGTTGCGCGCAACTCGCCGATGCCGCGCTGCGCGTGAATGCCGCACTTCCCGAAGCGCATTTCCTGCTCGCCATGGCGCTGGCCGAAACGGGGCGGATCAATGCCGCGCTGCCCGCCGTGGAACGGGCCGTTTCGCTGGCGCGCAACAACGCGGAATACGCCGCGCAGCGCGCCCGCCTGCTGATCCTGTTGCGCCGGGAGGGCGAGGCCCGCGCCGCCGCCGACCATGCCGCGCGCTGCCCGACGGACGATCCGCTGGTGCTCGATACGATCGGCTGCACGTATGCCCGGCTGGGCGATCACGGTGCGGCGGTGCCGCTGTTCGAACGCGCGGTAGCCGCCGTGCCCGATAACATCACCTTCCGCTTCAACCTGGCGAGCAGCTACGGCTTCTTCGGCCGCATCAACGACGCCGAAGCACAGTACGAGGCCATGCTGGCGCACGATCCCGGCAACGGGCGCGCCCATCTCGGCCTTGCCGGATTGCGCCGGCAAAAGGCGGAGCAGAACCACACCGCGCGGCTGGAAACAGCCATCGACAAGCAGCCCGATCCAGTGGAACGCCTGCGCATCCACTATGCCGCCGCCAAGGAATACGAGGATCTGGGGCGGCACGAGGACGTTTTTCGCCATCTTTCCACCGCCAACGCCGCGCACCGCAAGCGACTGGGCTTCGCCATGGACGGCGACGAGCGCAACGCCGCCGCGCTGCGCAAGGCCTTCGCCGATCCCGGCTATTTCGCTGGCGAAAGCACGCTACCGGATGCGCCGATCTTCGTGGTGGGTATGCCGCGCACCGGCACGACACTGGTCGACCGCATCCTGGCGGCCCACCCGCAGGTGGAATCGGCGGGCGAGTTGCAGGCCATGCCGCTGGCGCTGAAGCGCCTGTCGCAGAGCCCCTCGCGCATGGTGCTCGATCCCGAGACTATCGCGGGCGTGCGATCGGCGCATCCCGAAGACCTTGGCCGCGCCTATCTCGACCGCGCGCGCCAGCACGCCGGGGGCGACGCGCCGATCTTCGTTGACAAGTTCCCGCTCAACTTCCTCTACGCGGGGCACATCGCGCGCGCCTTGCCCAACGCCCGCATCGTCTGCCTGCGCCGCCATCCACTCGATGCGGTGTGGAGCAATTACAAGAACCTGTTCGCCACGACCTCGCCCTACTACGGCTGGTCGTATGACCTCGTCGACGCGGCGCGGTACTATGCCCTGTTCGACGGTCTGATCGCGCTGTGGCGGGATCTGTTTCCCGGCCGCGTGCTGGAACTCGGCTACGAAACGCTGATCGCCGATCAGGAGGGCGAAACCCGGCGCCTGCTCGATCATTGCCATCTGCCATGGGACGAGGCGTGCCTGTCGTTCCACACCGCGAGCGGCGCGGTGGCGACACCCAGCGCGCAGCAGGTGCGCCGGCCGCTGAATGCCGATTCCGTGCAACGCTGGCGCCACTACGAAGCGCATCTCGCCCCGGCCCGCGCCTGGCTGGAACAGGCCGGCATCGCCTGCGACTGACAGGGCTATCCGGCGACGAACGCGAACCAGTAGAGAAACGCGATGTTGATCGCCAGCAACGGCAGCGCGGTGCCGATCTGGCGGCGGATCACGCCATATTCGTCGCGCAGTTCCAGCAGCGCGGCGGGCACCAGATTGAAATTGGCCGCCATCGGGGTCATCAGCGTGCCGCAGAAGCCGGCGAGCATGCCGATCGCGCTGATCACCGCCGGATCGCCGTGATAGGTGGTGATCAGCAGCGGCATGCCGATGGCGGCGAACATCACCGGGAACGCGGCGAAGGCATTGCCCATGACCATGGTGAACAGCGCCATCCCCACGCCGAAGGCCACCACCGCGCCAAACAGGCTGCCCGCCGGAATGCCAAGACGGACGATCCCGCCCACCGCCTCGCCCACGCCGGCCAGCGCGAACACGGCGCCCAGACTGGCCAGCATCTGTGGCAGGATCGCGGCCCAGCCCACCTGGTCCATCAGCCGCCGGCCCTGATGCAAGGACAGCGCAAGAGGCGCGCGCAGCAGCGCGCCACCGGCCGCCAGTGCCAGCAGCACGCCCAGCGCAAGGCTGATCAGCGTCGCCTGCTTGCTTTCGACCAGGGTGGGCAACTGCTTGAACAGCAATGTCCCGGCCAGGGCCGTCAGCGGGATAACGAGCGCGATCAGGAACAGGCGGTTGCCATGGCGCGCCGCCCGTTCCGCGCGCGCGTCCGGCGCGACGTCGCCTGCATCGCTCCGTCCCAGCCCCAGCGCACCGATGCCCACCAGCGCCAGCACGAGCAACCCGTTGCCGACATCGCCGAACCGATCGCCGCCCCACATGCTGGCGGCCATCAGCCCCCAGAACGCGCCATTCCGGAACCGCCGGGGGTTCCCCGCATCGCGCAGCCCCAGCACGGCGAACGCGGCAAAGACCGCCCCGGCCAGGCCATAGACCCATTGGAGCGTAATCATGCAGCCGTTTCCCGGCCCTTCGTCCGGGCGAGGCGACGGTCCAGCAGCCACAGGCGGAAGCCGTGGACCGCGAAGGCGGCGATCGCCGTCGGGATGGCCCAGACCGAAAGCTGGAAGGGTTCGACGACGATGCCGTACTGTTCGAGCAGTCCCTTCATCAGCAGGATCGACCCGATCGCGAGAAAGATGTCCTCGCCGAAGAACAGCCCGACGTTATCGGTCGCGGCCGCCCAGGCCTTGACTTCCTCGCGCTCCGTTTCGGACAAGTCGCCCGCCTGCGCTTCGGCGGCGGCCACCGCCATGGGGGCCACCAGCGGCCGCACCGTCTGCGGATGGCCGGCGACCGAGGTCAATCCGATCGCCGCCGTCGCCTGGCGCAGCAACAGGTATCCGGCCAGCAGGCGACCCGCCGTGGCGCCGCGCAGCCCATCAATCAGCGTTCTCGCCCGCTCCCGCAGACCATAGGCTTCGAGCATGCCGATGACCGGCAGCACGATCCAAACGACGCTGACGTAGCGCGTATCGTTGAATGCCTTGCCGAAGGCGGCGACGATCGCCACGGGGCTCAGCCCCGCTGCCAGTCCCGTCGCCAGCGCCGCCGCCACGATGACGAGCAGAGGATTGAAGCGGAGCATGAAGCCCGCGACGATGATGGCGATGCCCAGCAATACCCACATGCCCGTGGTATCCGATTGGCGGGCCGCTTATGTCAAAAACAATCCGCGCGGATTCTACGGCACGATCTTCATCGCCTTCAGCCACAACGCGTATTGCGCGAACCAGGCATCGCTGGTGGTGCCGTTGGGCTGCGAGGCGAAGCCGTGGCCGCCGCCGCTATAGAGGTGAAATTCCACGGATGCGCCGGATTTGCGCCAGCCGTCGATCAGGCCGAGATCGTCCTTGCCGAAGAAACGGTCGTCCATCGCCAGCGCCGCGAACAGCGGCGGCGCATGGGGCGGGACGGGGCCGGTCTTGGTCGGGCCGTAGATCAGCCCCGCGAAATCGGGCCGGGCGTCGGTTGCATTCGCCTGCATCATGGCCAGTGTTGTCATCGCGCCAGCCGAAAAGCCCAGCAGGCCCACGCGGCGCGGATCGACATGCCATTCCTGCGCTCGCGCGCGCACCGTGCGCAAGGCGGACTGCGCATCGGCCACCGCATAGGGCAGATCCTGCAGGATATCGATCGGCGGCCCCTTGCCGGCAAACGTGCTGGCCAGCGCGTCGCGGAATCCGTCGATGCTGTCGGGCAGAATCAGCGTGCGGTACTTGAGAACGAACACGCGCACGCCCAGCTTGCCGAGCCGTTCGGCGACGCCATAGCCTTCGTTGTCCATCGACAGGAACTCGAAGCCGCCACCCGGAACGAGAATCACCGCCGGTTGATCGCCTGCCGGCGCAACACCCGGGGCGGGAGGGACGACGATCAGTTCCGGCCGGTTGACGTTGTAGACCAGCCGCTGCCCCGGCCCCTGCTGCGCCCAGGCTTCATGGCGCGTTTCCGCGCCCTTGGGCGATGGCAGCGTGACCGGCAGGGGGATGCCCTTACCGTCGGCCGGAATCGCGATGGGTTGCACCTGCTTCACCCAGTCGCCGGGCGCTGCCCGCGCGACACCCGGCAGGGCCAACAGCGCCGTCAGCGCCAGGCAGTAGCGATGGAAAACGCGCATCGAGGTCTCCTTCTCCGGTCCGGCTTGTCCGTCTCAGGCGCTGGTGGCCCGGCGCACGGCCATCTGCCAGCCGCCGATCAGGCCGGCCCGTTCCTCGGCCGCCATCCGCGGCGTGAAACGGACAAGACCATCCGCCCCCGGATCGGCCGACAGCGCATCGGGCCAGGCGCCGGACTGGTGCCCCGCCAGCAGCGCCGCGCCCAGCGCGGTGGTTTCGAGGTTAGCCGGCCGCTCCACCACGATATCGAGAATACTGGCCAGAAACTGGCAGAACCAGTCGTTCGCCGCCATGCCGCCATCGACGCGCAGGACGGCGAGCTTGCCCGCCCCGTCCTCCTCCATCGCGGCGACCAGATCGGCCGTCTGGAACGCCACCGATTCCAGCGCGGCGCGCGCGATGTGGGCCGCGCCAGTGTCGAAGGTCATGCCGGTCAGCATCCCGCGCGCCTCGGTATGCCAATGCGGCGCGCCCAGGCCGACGAAGGCCGGCACCATGAAGACGCCGCCGTTATCGGGCAGCCGTGCGGCCATCTCCTGCGTCTGCCGCGCTTCCACGATGATGCCCAGCTTGTCGCGCAGCCACTTGATCGCCGCGCCGGCCACGAAGATCGAGCCTTCCATCGCATAACGCGCCTGCCCGCCAACGCGATAGGCAATGGTCGTCAGCAGCCGCGCCTGCGAGCGTGCCGCCCGTTCGCCGGTGTTGAGCAGCATGAAGCCGCCCGTGCCATAGGTGATCTTGGCCTGACCCGGCGCGAAGCAGGACTGGCCGACCAGCGCCGCCTGCTGATCCCCCGCCATGCCGCCGATCGTCAGGGGCGCGCCGAACAGGTCGGTATGGCCGAAGTCCGAGGCGCTGTCGCAGACTTCGGGCAGGACCGCCGCCGGGATGCGGAACAGCGCCAGCAAGTCGGGGCACCAGCGCTGACGGTGAATGTCGTAGAGCAGCGTGCGGCTCGCGTTGGTCACGTCGGTCCTGTGCGAACGCCCTTCGGTCAGGCGCCACAGCAGGAACGTGTCGATCGTGCCGAACGCGAGTTCGCCGGCTTCGGCCGCCGCCCGCGCGCCAGGCACGGTATCGAGCAACCAGGCCAGTTTCGTGGCCGAGAAATAGGGATCGAGCAGCAGGCCGGTACGTTCCTGCACCAGCGCTTCATGGCCGGCATCGCGCAGCACGGCGCAGACTTCGGCGGTGCGCCGGTCCTGCCAGACTATCGCGTTGTGCAGCGGCTTGCCCGTCTTGCGGTCCCACAGCACGGTGGTTTCGCGCTGGTTGGTAACGCCGATCGCCGCGATGTCCGTCGACGAGAGTCCGCCGCGCTCCAGCGCCAGCTTCGCGCAGGCCAGCGTATCGCGCCAGATGTCCTCCGCATCGTGTTCGACCCAGCCGGGATGCGGGTAGTGCTGGGGGAATTCCTGCTGCGCGCTGGCGATCACGCGGCGATCCGCGTCGAACACCAGCGCCCGCGTGGACGTGGTGCCCTGATCGAGCGCGAGGATAAGCCCGGCCATTACCCTTCTCCCCCGCTGGCCGCCACCGGCGCGGCGGCCGTTTCGTGCCCCGCGCGTCTTGCCAGATAGAGCGCGAGCCGCTCCGCCGTATCAGAAGGACAGACAAGGCCCAACTTCGTTCGCCGCCACAGGATGTCCTCCGCCGTCCGCGCCCATTCGTGCGCGCACAGATAGTCCACTTCCGCAGCGGTCAATCCGGCCCCGAAATCCTCGCCCAGCGCGTTCCAGCCTTCCGCATCGCCCAGCCATTGCTCCAGGCGCGTGCCATAGGCATGGGCCACGCGCTCGGTCGTATCTGCCGGCAGGAACGGCCAGCGCGCGCGCACAGTCTGGAGGAAGGCATCGAAGTTGCCTCCGGGCAAGTCACCACCCGGCAACGGCTCTGCGCCCGTCCATGCCGGCCCCATCGCCGGCAGGAACGGGGCCAGCTTTTCCAGCGCGTGTTCCGCCAGCCGGCGATAGGTCGTCAGCTTGCCGCCGAACACGCTCAGCAGTTGCGGGCCTTCCTCGCGCCCCAGCTTGAGCACATAGTCGCGCGTGATCGCCTTGGCGTCGTCGCCGCCATCGTCGTACAGCGGGCGGACGCCCGAATAAGTCGAAACCACGTCGGCCGGCGCAACCTGCCGCTCGAAGTATTCGCTGACCGTGCGACAGAGGTATTCGGTTTCCTCGGCGCTGATCCTGGGCCGTGCGCGCTCGGCCTCGTCCACCAGCACATCCGTGGTGCCGACCAGCGTGAACCGCTTCTGATAGGGGATGGTGAAAACGATGCGCCCGTCCGGGTTCTGCAGGATGAAGGCGTGATCGCCCTTGTAGAGCGGCGGAACGATGATGTGGCTGCCCTTGACCAGCCGGATACCGCCCTCATGCGCCACGCCACCGATGCCGTGGAGCAGGCTGCCCGCCCACGGGCCGGCGGCGTTGACGAGGGCGCGCGCCTGCACGGTGGACACGACGCCGCCGGCTTCCTCGCGCAGATCCACCTGCCACAGGCCGTTTTCCACCCGCGCCCCGGTCATGGCCACGCCCGTCCGGATCGTCGCCCCGCGCGCGGCGGCGTCCATGGCGTTGAGCACGACCATCCGCGCATCGTCCACCCAGGCATCGGAATAGGCGAAGCCGCTGGTCAGGCCGGGTTTGAGCCCATCGCTCCAGCGCGGATCGCGCAGCGAGACCCCTTCGGACTTGGGCAGACTCTGCTTGCCGCCGATGTGATCGTAGAGCCACAGCCCGATGCGGATCATCCAGCCGGGCCGGCCGCCCTTGGGCCGGGGCAGCACGAAGCGCAACGGCCAGATGATGTGCGGGGCGATCCGCAGCAGGCGTTCGCGCTCCTGCAACGCTTCGCGCACCAGGCGGAATTCGTAATATTCGAGATAACGCAGCCCGCCATGGATCAGCTTCGTGCTGGCCGACGAAGTGTGCGACGCGAGATCCTCGCGCTCCACCAGCAGGACGTTCAGCCCGCGCCCCGCCGCATCGCGCGCGATGCCGGCGCCGTTGATGCCGCCACCTACGACAACGATGTCATAGACCGGCGATGCGCTTGTTTTCGTCATTTCAGGCGATCCTGTTCCCGGAAGCTGCGCGGAGCGCCCGGAGGCGTAATGGTGCGGGAATGCCGCGTCAATTGGGCACCGGGGATGCAAACGTATCCGCCGGGATCGCGCCCGGACGCATGATCGTCCAACCGGCAAGCGCGTGGCCCGCGCGCGCGGCGGCACGCGGATCGGCACCGCGCATCCGCTCCGCCAGATAGCCCCCGTTGAACGCATCGCCCGCGCCGCTGGTATCGACCGGATCGAGCACGGCGTCGGGCGCAATGACCGTCGCATCGGGCAGCAGGCATCCCGCCTCGCCCAGCTTGACCACGGTTTCGCTGCACCCCGCTGCCTGCCAGTGCGCCAACACCGCCGATGCAGAACTTGCGCCCCCCATGGCGATCTCGTCGTCCAGCGTCGGCAGGCCGATATCCGCCACCGCGATCGCGCTGTCGCGCGCGGCACGCGCTTCCCCCGCATCTTTCCACAACCGGGGCCGGTAGTTTCCGTCGAACGAGACTTTGCCACCGCGCCCGCGCACCCGGCGGGCCAGCGCCAGCAAAGTCTCGCGCGCGTCAGCCGGCAGGATAGCCAGCGTGATCAGCGAGAAATGAACGAGGTCTGCCCGTTCGATCTGTTCCAGCGCCGCCGCCGCGCCGGGCAGCGCAAACATCTCGCGCGCGGCGCTGGTATCGCGCCAATAGGCGAAACTGCGTTCTCCCTGCGCGTCGGTGCTGATCGCGTAAAGGCCCGTCTGGCGCGAGGGATGCGCCAGCACCAGCGAGCAATCGAGCCGTTCCGCCGCCCAGCGATGCCGCAAGTCATCCGCGAAGGGATCGCTGCCCAGCGCGGTGAAATAGCCCACGTCATGCCCGGCGCGCGCCAGATGGATCGCGGTGTTCAGCGTGTCTCCACCATAGCCCAGCGCCCAGCCCTCACCCTGCCGCGAGAGTTCGAGCATGGCTTCGCCCACGCATACGATCCGGGCCATTCAGCGTCCTGCCTGATCTTTGGCCTGATAATAGTGCGCCAGGACGTCGAACGCCATCTTGTGCTGGCCCGTTTCCGAAATCAGGCCCTTGCGATTCCAGCCCTGCTGGAAATCGGGGTTCTGCCGGCGGGGCGAACGGAAATCCTTGAGAATCCAGGGAGACATGCCGCGCAACGTGGGCAGGCTGTCCGCCATGGCCAGCGTCTTGCGGTAATATTCCGCCTGGAACTCCTCGGAGAACTTCTGGCCGGCGCCGCCATCGTGGAAGCCGGCCTTGGCATCGGCACCGAATTCGGAAAAGACCAGCGGCTTGTTCGCCGGCACGTGCCACACGCTGCCCGGCAGGTCGGCCAGCCGGTCACTGGTGTACCAGCCGTTGTAGGTGTTGATCGCCATGACATCGAGGACATCGGCGAGCGGATCGGCCAGCGTCATCGTCGGCACGGCCGCATCCTTCGCGCGATCGACCAGCAGCGCCGCACTGACCAGCCGCGTATCGTCCAGCCGGCGCACATCGCTGACCAGCGTGCGCAGGAACACGTTGCGCGCGTCCGTCACCGGCGTTTCGTTGGCGACGCTCCAGATCGCCACCGAGGCGCGGTTGCGATCGCGCAGGATGTTTTCGGCCAGCATGTTGCGCGCCGTGGCCAGCGTCTGCGGGTTCGACCACGCGACCATCCAGTAGACCGGCACCTCGCTCCACACGAGCAGACCCATCTCGTCGGCCACGCGTGTCATCACTTCGCTGTGCGGATAGTGGGCGAGCCGCACGTAATTGCCGTGGAGCCCGTTCTTGACCTCGCCCAGCAAGGCCCGCGCCGCATCGGGCGTGATGATCCGCGCCGGATTGCTGCCGATTTCTTCCTCGTGCACCGAGATGCCGCGCAGGAACACCGGCTTGCCGTTGAGCAGGATGTCCGCCCCGCGCGTCTCGATGGTGCGGAAGCCCACGCGGTCGCGCCAGGTGTCCTCGCCCGCCGTGATCGTCACGTCATAAAGCCGGGGCGTTTCGGGCGACCAGCGCACCAGCGCGCGCGGCGCGGCCATGGTGGCGCGCCAGTCGCCATGCGCGTCTGTCTTGCCGGCGAGTTCCAGCTTCAGTTCGCCGATGCGCAGGCGGACCGCGCTGTTCGCGGCTTGCGGGCCATCAAGATGCGCGCTGACCGTGATCCGTCCATCGCGCGTCAGCCGCACCCACGCATCGTCCACGTAAGTGTCGGGCGTGGTGATCAGGCGGATCGGGCGCGTCACACCGCCATAGTTCTCCCAATCGGTCACCGGGGGTGGCACGGTGATGGCGGTCGCCTGCGAATCCACGCCCACGGTCACCTGGTTCGCGCCATCGCGCAGCAGCTTCGTCACATCGAAGGCAAAGGGGGTGAAACCGCCTTCGTGCCGGCCCACGGGCTGGCCGTTGACATAGACCGTGGTGGTGTAATTCGCCGCGCCGAAGCGCAGGAACGTGCGCCCCTTGCGCTGCGCGGGCACATCGAACGTGCGCTGATACCAGACAAGGCCCTGATAATGGCGCATCTCCGGCGTCTGCGCCAGCCACGAGCCCGGAAGCGCGGCGGTGGGCGAATGCGCCATGTCGAATTCGTAGAGCGTGCGGTTGTCCTCGGCCATGGCCTTGCGGACGTCGACATCGGCATAGCGCTGCTGGCCACGCTCGGGCATCTCGCCGTGGAAACCGGCGATCCCCGCACGATAGGGATCGATCGAATAGTGCCACGGGCCGGAAAGATCGGTGCCCTGGCGCATGTCAGCCGAAACGAGCAGCGGCCCGTTCTGCACGGTGTTGAGCGGGAGGACCGCCGGAGCCTCCTGCGCCATGGCCGGCACGGCACATCCCAGCGCCGCCACGATCAATCCCGCTTTTACCCGAACCTGCCGCATGTCCTGCTCCCGCACTTGCCGCTCGATACGTCTATGGGCGATCCGGAAGGGGTGGTGGGGGCTGAGGGACGCCCCCACCGATGCGACCGGAGGACCCGGATCGTCAGAAATTGACGCCGAAGCGCACACCGCCATAGCGGCGATAGTCACGCGGCAGCACCGCCTGCGTCGCCAGCACCGTGCCGAAGTTGCTGGCGGTGTTGACCAGCGAGCCGTAGTACTGCTTGTCGAACAGGTTGTTGATGAACCCGGTCAGTTCCCAGCGGCGATCCTCGGCGCGCAGCCCCAGCGCGATATTGACGATCGAATAGGCC
>NZ_DDFB01000106.1:33726-36030 GCF_002336885.1 Novosphingobium sp. UBA1939
TACGAGAGGTACTTCGCGTCGAGATAGGCCAGCGACCAGTTGAGCGAAAGATCGCCCGTGCGCGCCGATGTATCGAGTTCGACGCCCTTGGTGCCCAGCTTGCCGACGTTGGTCAGGCGGAAGTTCTGCGTGCCGCCGATCGTCTCGATCGATTGCGCCTGCAGGTTCTTGTAGGTCGTGTCGAAGTAGGTGAGGTTCACCGTCACGTGCCGGTCGAGGAACTGCATGCGTGCGCCCACCTCGATATCGCGCGAGCGTTCGGGCAGCAGCGGGCCGGCCGCCGCACGCGCCGCGTTGAAGCCGGTGGTGAGGTCGTAGGTCTGACCCTTGTAGCCGGTGGAGTAGGTCGCAAACACCATCAGGTCGGGCGTGAATTCATAGCGCGCGCTGATCCGGTAGGTGCCAGCCGTCTTGGAGGCGCCGCCACTGAAGAACTGGCTGCCGGCTGCCGCCAGGTTGTCCTGGAAGGTGTAGGCGATCTTTTCGTTCTGCACCCGGCCGCCCGCCGTCAGCGTGGCCTTGGGCATGAATTCCCAGTCCGCCTGCACGAAGCCGGCAACCTGGCGCGACTTGGACGTGGCATACCAGTTGGCGGGCGAGAAGGCGGGGCCGCGATAAAACGGCCGCTCGAACCGCACATCGGCATAGTAGGCGCCGACCGTGTAGCGGAACGGCTTGTCGCCGGGCGAGAGCAGGCGGACTTCCTGCGTGAACAGCCGCGATTTGAACGCGCCGACCTGGATGTTGCTGCCGATGGGCAGCGTCGAGGAGGTATCGTCGTGATCGAGATAGTCGTTCAGGCGGAACTTGTCATAGGACGTGATCGAGATCAGCGTCAGGTCGCCCAGTCCGAATTCGCCGCGCAGCGAACCACCGCCGCCGTGATACTTGGTGCGGGAATCGTAGTTGTTGCTGATGTCCTGGTTTTCGGGGTTCACGTTCACGCCGGGCATCGTCACGCCCACGGTCTGGCCGGCGGTGTTGCGCAGCAGCGCGCCGGGCGCCATGCGGATGAACGGACGGCCAACGGTGGTGGTGCCGTTCACGTAGTTGCCCGAAAGCGTGATCTTGACGTCGGAGCTGGGCTCGTAACGGATCTTGCCGCGCAGATTCACCGTTTCGCGACCGTTCACGGTCTTGCCGTTGTACAGGTTGTGGACGTTGCCATCCCACTTCGAATAGCTGGCCGAGAGCACATAGCCGAGATCCTGCGCAAGCGGGCCGGAGATGCTCAGGTTGCCGCCCACTTCGGAATCGGTGGTGGCCAGGATATTGGCGCGGGCGTGGAAGGTGTCGGTCGGCTCACGCGTGATGATGTTGATCAGACCCGCCGAGGCCGACTTGCCGTAAAGCGTGCTCTGAGGCCCGCGCAGCACTTCGATGCGCTCCACGTCGGGCAGGTCGGTGAAGGCGCGGGCCTGGAAGGCCAGCGGCACTTCGTCGACCAGTACGGCCACGCTCGGCTCCACGCCGATGCCGAAGGCGAAGGTGCCGACGCCGCGCAGCGAGACGTTGGCGTTGGCGGGGTGTTCAGCCGGGCGGATCGTCAGCGAAGGCGCGATCTTGCCCAGATCCTGGAACTGCGTGACGCCGGCGGCCTTGAGCTGGGTCGGCCCGACCACCGAAACGGCGAGCGGAACGCTCTGCACGTTTTCCGCGCGCTTCTGGGCGGTGACGATAATCTCGCCGGGTGCGGCGGAATCAGCCCCGGAATCGGACTTTGCAGATGCCTGGTCCTGCGCCGCGTTCTGCGCAATGGCCGGCTGCGCCAACGCTGCCGTCGCGGCAGCCAGCGCACCGAGGCAAACGGAATTGCGGAAACAGGTCATCTCCATTCTCCCTGGAAGTAGAAGCACGGGTTCTTCGCCCGTGAAGCATCGGCCTCCTACCAAATGGCCTGACCAGATACAATACTTCCTGCGCAGAATCTGACAAATTTGGTCATTCCTCCTGATTGGAATTGGCCAATTTTGTAGGTATAATCCTGATTATAAAGGTATTTTCATGAAGCCGCTCTACGCGAAGATCATGCTGCGTGACAAGCGCGTGACGACCTCCTGCCAGGCATGGCGTCCGAAAAATCTGTTCGCCGCCGGGAATGACCGTTCACCCGCACATCAGTGCACCGCGATTCCCATAATTGGCCTGTCCAATATTCCGCAGACCAAAGTTGGGCGCTTCCGTTGAGACGCGGCGCCCGCTGAAACCGGTTACTTGCCGCGGAAAGTAGCCCAGCATTCGACTTCGGTTACCGCCCCCATGGCGAGCCCGTTCACGCCAAGCGCGCTCCGGGCCGGGAGCCGG
>NZ_DDFB01000166.1:0-8002 GCF_002336885.1 Novosphingobium sp. UBA1939
GACGGGCGCGTGATCCTCTATGCCGACCGCATGACCGGCAGCATGGAGCGCGCCATCGCCGAAACCGACCGCCGCCGGGCGAAGCAGCACGAATACAACCAGCTGCACGGAATCACCCCCGCCACGATCAAGCGCAACATCCACGATATCGTGGCCGATACCGCGAGCCGCGACGGCGTGCTGGTGGAAGTGGACGCGGAAGGCGCCAACAACCTCGTCGGCCACAACCTGCGCGCCTATATCGAGGAACTCGAAAAGAAGATGCGCGCCGCCGCCGCCGACCTGGAATTCGAGGAAGCCGGCCGCCTGCGCGACGAGATCCGCAAGCTGGAAGCGACCGAGCTGGGTTTGCCGGAGGATGAGCGGAAAGCGCCACTGGTAGGCCGCAGCAACGAGGGCAAGCCGGGGACGCGCAAGACGCGGTTCGGGAAGAGCCAGAAGACGAAGTGGCGCAAGTAACGCACCCCTTGATATTCAGAGTTGCACACGCTAGTTAAACATCGTCAACGAAAACTTTCGTGCTGCGACGGGACGAGCAGCGAGACATAGGCAAGTCTCCCAATTTTTGGTCACATTGCATGTGACGGGAAACTTGCCATGTCCTCCTATGAAGCAGTCAGTCTTACTGTTAACGCCTTTATGTTGGCGATTGCGCTCGCCAGCTTGGTTGTTCAAGCCTTCGATCGGGGGCGGAACAAGTGACGAGCAAGCCTCCTGGAGCCGGAAAGACGGTTGCCCCGAACTCAAATGTCTCCTATAAAGGACAAGCCTTCCAGCTGTCGGAAACGCCCGACTTCTCGGGATGGCTTGGCTCCTTGCGGGACCGGCGGGCGCGAGCGAGGATCGTGGATCGCCTCGAACGCCTGGCCGATGGGAATCTTGGTGACTGCAAGTCCGTCAAAGGCGGCGTTCACGAACTTCGCATCGACTACGGGCCGGGCTACCGGGTGTATTTCTTCCAGCGGGGCAAGGAGCTTGTCATTCTCCTCTGTGGAGGCGACAAGCGCACGCAGAAGGCCGACATTGCTTCCGCAAAGCGGCTGAAGGAAGAAATCGAGCGCAGCGATGGAACTTCGTCCATTTGACCCGGCCACCTATCTCGAGACCGAGGAGGACATCCTCTTCTATCTCGAAGCCGCGATGGAAGGAAACGACCCCAAACATATCGCCGCCGCCTTGGGGAACGTCGCCCGATCGAAGGGCATGAGCGAAATCGCGCGCAAGAGCGGGTTGGGCCGGCAAGCGCTTTACACCGCCTTGTCCGAAGACGGCAATCCGACGCTGGCGACGCTGGTCGCGGTGCTTCAAGCGCTCGGGCTGGAACTCACCGTGCAGAAACGCGCCGCCTGATAGCATATCCCCATCCCAACCATGCTCATCCGTCCGCTGCTGTTCGGCGCCGCTCTCGCCCTGTCGCTTGCCGCCTGTTCCAAACCGGCGCCACAGCCCGCTGACGGCGGCGGGCCGCTGGGGGCGGTGCGTTTTTCCATTCCCGCCAACGAGCCGATGCCGGGACCACCCGCACCCGATGCCAAAGCGGGGTGGAGCGCCCATGCCGGCGGGGCGGCGGCGCGCTATGGTTTTCCGGGGCAGCCGCCGCTGCTGATGCTGGCCTGCCATGGCGGGCAATTGATCGTCACCCGTCCGGTGCCCGCCGAGATCGGCGCGCAGGCGCTGTTCGCGCTGATCGGCGGAGGGCAGATCCTGCGCCTGCCGGTCGATGCCACCAATCTGCCCGGCGAGCGCGGCTACATCTGGCAGGGCACGATCGCGGCCGACGATCCGCGCGCCGCCGTGTTTACCGGCAGCGGCTTCGACGGCACCCTGCCCGGCGCGGGCAAGATCACCGTAGCGGGCAGCGATGTCGCGCGCGAAGTGGTGCGCCGCTGCCGGAGCCGGGCCGCCGACGAGGACGCATCGCCCCTGCCCCTGCCATCGGCGCCACCCCCGCCAAAGCCGCCCGAACACGCGGCGACCTGAGGACGCCGGCAGCCGTTGCGGTCAGCGCCAGCTGTGCAGCCAGGTATAGGCGGTATAGGCGTTCTTCGCCGGCAACCGGCCCGCCGACAGGATCGGGTAGAACCCGATGAACAGGCCCACCGCCAGCAGCAGCGCGATCCGGCCCGGCCAGCGCACGCCCAGATCCCACCAGTCGGCCAGCACCACCGCCAGCGCGGCGGTGAGGAACAGGCTGGCCAGCATGTAGTGGTAGTAGAACTGCACCGGCTTGCCGTTCACCGCCCAGAACACCAGGCTGAGGAAATAGAGCGCGAACAGCCCGGCGCGCAGGCGGTTGCCGCGTATCCCGTCCCACAGGCAGAACAGCAACGCGGGCAACCCGGCGAGCATCGTGAACGGATTGCCGAGCATCAGCACGCCGCGCTGCGCACCATCGACCTTTTCATAGAGGAACCAGATCGGCCGCAGGTTGAACATCCACTGCCACCACCGGCTCATGTAGGTGTGCGGCTTCACCACGCTGTCCTGCAATTGCAGCATGTATTTCTGCCAGGGCAGCAGCCCGTGCAGCGTCATCGGCTGGACCTTGTAGAAGAAGGCCGGCGCGAACGTGGCGAGGTAGGTCAGGATCGGCAGCAGGCCCAGCCACAGCCCGGCTTCGAGCAGCGAAACGCCCGGCACCGGCGCGGCATCGCGCGCGATCAGGAAGCGTCCGCGCCGGCCGGCCAGCGCGTGCCAGCGGTCCCACGCGAACAGCAGGCCCGGCGCGGCGAGCAGCGGCGCGCCGTTCCATTTGGCCCCGAGCGAGAGGCCCAGGAACACGCCCGTCAGCGCCAGATGCAGCCGCGCGCGTCCGGGCCGGCCCTCCCCGCCCCTGCGCCAGGCCAGCGCCCATTGCCAGAACGCCAGCGCCATCGCACCGCCCATCGCCATGTCCAGCATGGCGATGCGGGCGATCACGAACCAGATGAAGTTGGTGGCCATCAGCACGCCGAACACCAGCGTCGCGCGGCGCGAGAGAGTGGCCCACCACATCGCGCGCATGGCCGCGAACAGACCCAGCGTGCCCACGATCGCCGAAGGCAGACGCCAGCCAAACGGCGTATCTCCGACCAGCTTCATCGACAGCGCGATCAGTTCCTTGCCCACCAGCGGGTGTTCGGGATTGAGCCGGCTGGACAGTTCGATCAGCCGGCGCGCGGCGGGCAGGTAATGGATTTCATCGAACATCGGCTTCGACGGGATGCCGAGCCGGTGCAGCACCACCACCCAGAACACGAACGCCAGCAGCACGCACCAGCCGAGCGGATCGCGGTCCCGGCCGGAACGGTAGGCACGATCGAAAGCGGGGGCGTTGTGGAGAAGCGAGGCCATGCCCATCGCCAGATAGGCCGATGCGCGGAACCACGCAATGGGAGGTGACGGGGCACGCCTTGCACCGTCAACGCGCGCGGCGTAAGGCCCGGCGCCATGAAACGGACGACAGGCCAGGACCGCTCGATCACCGCCAAGTGGCGCCCCGCAACCCGCGCCGTGCGCGCTGGCACCTGGCGTTCGGAGATGGGCGAGACGTCGGAAGCGTTGTTCCTGACATCGGGCTACAGCTACGACGATGCCGCCACGGTTGCCGCGCGCTTCGCCGGCGAACAGCCGGGCATGACCTATTCGCGCCTCCAGAACCCCACGGTGGCGATGCTGGAAGAACGCATCGCCATGCTGGAAGGCGCCGAAGCCTGCCGCGCGCAGGCCAGCGGCATGGCGGCGATGACCGCCGCGCTGCTCTGCCAGCTTTCCGCCGGCGATCACATCGTCGCCGCCAAGGCCGCGTTTGGATCGTGCCGCTGGCTGGTGGACAGCCTGCTTCCGCGCTTCGGCGTGGAAGGCACGGTGATCGATTCCCGCGACAACGCGGCGTGGGAAGCAGCGATCCGCCCCAACACCAAGGTGTTCTTCTTCGAAACGCCGGCCAACCCGACGATGGACATCGTCGACATGGAATATGTCTGCGGGCTGGCGCGCGCGCATGGCATCACCACCGTGGTCGACAACGCCTTCACCACCAGCGCGCTGCAACGCCCGCTGGAATTCGGCGCGGATGTGGTCGCCTATTCCGCCACCAAGATGATGGACGGACAGGGCCGCGTACTGGCCGGCGCCGTGTGCGGTTCGGACGATTTCATCAACAACAAGCTGCTGCCGTTCCAGCGCAACACCGGGCCGAACCTGGCGCCGTTCAACGCCTGGGTCGTGCTGAAAGGTCTGGAAACGCTGGACCTGCGTATCAACCGGCAGAGCGAGAACGCGCTGAAGGTCGGCCGGTTCGTGGAAAGCCGCGTGCCCACGATCCTGCATCCCGGCCTTGCCAGCCATCCCCAGCACGATCTGGCGATGAAGCAGATGTCGGCCTGTGGTTCGATCTTCTCGATCGTGCTCGATGGCGGGCGCCAACAGGCCCACGCGCTGCTGGATGCGCTGCAACTGATCGACATCTCCAACAACATCGGCGATTCGCGTTCGCTGATGTGCCACCCCGCCTCGACCACGCACTATTCGGTCGCCCCCGAAGCGCGCGAGGACATGGGCGTGACCGAGGGGATGCTGCGCCTGAACGTCGGCCTGGAAGATCCGGACGACCTGATCGAGGATCTGGATCAGGCGCTTAGCAAAGCCGGGCTCTGAGGGCCGGCCTCTGGCACCGGGAACACATCCCCGTTGCATCCGTTCGTGGACAGTCGGGCAAAACCCCGGCTAGTTTGGTCCCGAACGGGCAGCGGGGAGCAGTCGATTGCTGGCGGAAGAGCATCTTTCCGCGATCATCCAGTCGTCGGATGACGCCATTATCAGCAAGCAGCTCGACGGCACGGTCATAAGCTGGAATCCGGCCGCAACGCGAATCTTCGGGTACGAAGAAGCGGAAATGGTCGGCCAGTCCATCCGCCGTCTGATTCCGGCCGATCGCCAGGGCGAGGAAGACGCGATCATCGGCCGCATCCAGCGCGGAGAGCGCGTGCGGCACTTCGAAACGATCCGGCTGCGCAAGGATGGCACGCCCATCCGCGTTTCGTTGACGATTTCGCCCGTGCTCGATGCCGAAGGCCGGATTGTCGGCGCAAGCAAGATCGCGCGCGACGTGACCGACCAGTTCGCCGCCGCCGAAGCGCTCAAGGAAGGCGAGCGCCGCTTCCGCATGCTGGCGGACAACATTTCGCAACTGGCGTGGATCGCGGCGCCCGATGGCGGGCTGAACTGGTACAACCGCCGATGGTACGACTACACCGGCACCCGGTTCGAGGACATGCAGGGCTGGGGGTGGGCTGCTGTCCAGCACCCCGATCATCTCGAACGGGTCCGTGAAAAGTTCGCACGGCACATCGCCGCCGGGCGCGAATGGGAAGACACGTTTCCCCTGCGCGGGCGTGACGGCAGCTATCGCTGGTTCCTTTCGCGCGCGAAGCCGATCCGGGATGAGCGCGGCGTGATCCTGGCGTGGTTCGGTACCAACACCGACGTGACCGAACTGCTCGACAAGGAAGAGCAGATCCGCATCCTGCTGATGGAAGTGAATCACCGCTCCAAGAACATGCTGGCCGTGGTGCAGGCGCTTGCCCGGCGATCCGGCAACGTCGATCCGGTGTTTCTCCAGCGCTTCGAACAGCGGCTGGCCAGCATGTCCGCCAATCAGGACCTGCTGGTGCGCCGCGGCTGGGCGACGATTCCGATGGGCGAACTGGCCGACGCGCAGCTCGCCATTCTCGATGGCGAGAGCCGCAGCCACGTTTCCACGGACGGCCCGCACATCGACCTTGCCCCGCGCGCGGCCGAAGTTATCGGCATGGCGCTGCACGAACTGGCCACCAATGCGATCAAATACGGCGCGCTTTCCCTGTCCGGCGGAAGCGTCAACCTGGCGTGGCGTGAAGCGGACGGCCGTTTTGTGGTGGAGTGGCGGGAACGGGGCGGCCCCGCCGTTGCCGCACCGCGCGAGAGCGGTTTCGGCACCACGTTGATCCGCCATATCCCCGCGCGCAGCCTGTCGGCGAACGTGACGCTGGATTATGCGCAGGAAGGCTTGCTGTGGCGGCTGGACTGCGACGCGGACGTCGCCCGCAATCTCGCTTCAACCTGATCGCGCGCGCCGGCCGACCTGCCCGATCAATCCGTTTTCGCGCCTTCCAGCGCGGCGAGCCGTGCCTTGAGCGTTTCCACTTCCTCGCGCGCGGCGGCGGCCATGTCCTTCACCGCGTCGAATTCCTCACGGCTGACGAAATCGAGGCCACCGAACACCTCGCGCACCTTTTCGCGCGCGGTCTCGCCCGCTTCGCGGCCCACGCCGGCAAGCGTTCCGGCAGCGCTGTTCATCAGCTTGACGAAATCGGCGATCAGCGGGTTTTCGCTTTGCATGGCAATCTGTCCTGAAACTGGTGATGCCGCCTAGATGGGGCCGATTGCCGCCGGCCGCAAGGTGCGATCAGTGCCCGAGTTGCACCCGCACCGTCGCCCCCGCAGGTGCAGCCCCGTCGGCATGCGGATTGAGCGTCAGCAGCTGCCAGTTGAGCAGCGATGCAAAGCAGACCCACGCGAGATAAGGGAGCAGCAGCCCCGCCGCCAGCGGACGCACGCGCCAGAACAGCGCGATGGTAACCGCCAGCGCCAGCGCCAGCGCCCCGATGATCCCCAGCGCGAGCGCGATCCGGTGCAGGCCGAAGAACACGGGGCTCCACGCCAGGTTGAGCGCGAGTTGCACGACGAACGCGGCCACCGCCAGCCCCCGCCCCCGCGCGCCCCGCGCCGAAAGCACCATGGCCAACGCAACGCCCATCAGCACGTAAAGCACCGTCCACACGATCCCGAACGTGGCGGGCGGCGGATAGAGGCCGGGCTTGGTCAGCGCCGCGAACCAGGGGTTGTCAGGCCCGCTGCCAGCGCTTCTTCCCGAAAGGAAGCCCAGCGCGAGGACGAGCGGAACCGTGAAAAGCGACCAGCGCAACAGGCTGGCCCGAAGCTGTGCGGGCGAAGCGAGGTATCTCATGGCACCTTACTGCGGGCAGAGTCCGGAGAAGCCGGCGCCCTTCGTGATTCGCCCGGGATATTGGCGGGCCGATGCCGGCCGCGCAATGTCACAAACGCGCACAATGCGCGGTTCAGGCGCGAAAAGCCGCAATCAGAAATTCCACATTGCCTTCCGGGCCGGTGATCGGGCTTTCCACGATCCCATCCACCTCCCAGCCCTCGCCCTCAAGCCAGGTCCGGACCTCGGCACAGACGCGCGCGTGCAGCGCCGGATCGCGCACCACGCCGCCCTTGCCCACTTCCGCCCGGCCGACCTCGAACTGCGGCTTGATCAGGGCGACCAGCCGCGTCGGCCGCGCGGCCAGCGCCAACGGCACCTCCAGCACCTTGCGCAGCGCGATGAAGCTGGCGTCGCACACCACCCAGTTCGCCGACCTGCCGATGTGCGCAGGCGTGAGCACGCGGGCGCTGGTCTGTTCCAGCACGGTGACGCGCGGGTCCTGCCGCAGCTTCCACGCCAGCTGGTTGGTGCCCGAATCGACCGCGAAAACGTGATCGGCCCCATTCTGGAGCAGAACGTCGGTGAAACCGCCGGTGGAACTGCCGATGTCCATCGCGGTCACGCCGCGCGGGTCCAGCGCGAAATGCGCGATCGCGTGGGCCAGCTTGATTCCGCCGCGCGAAACCCACGGGTGGTCGCGCCCGCGCACGTCGAGCGCGACATCCGCGGGCACCGTTTGCCCGGCCTTGGCGATCTTCGCCTCGCCGGCATAGACCAGCCCCGCCAGGATCAGCGCCTGCGCCCGCGCGCGGCTTTCGACCAGTCCGCGTTCGACCAGCAACTGGTCCACGCGGACCTTCGCGGCCGGCTTGGCGGGTCGGGTGGGCTTCACCGAAGCGGAAGGAGGCGGGGTTGAGGTCACCTCCCGTTCCTTTCATACAACGGGCATGAAGATCAACCACAGCGCGCGACACCGTCGCCCCCGCGTCGCGATTTCCGCCCCGGCCAATTCCGCCCTGGCCGTGCTGGCGG
>NZ_DDFB01000081.1:0-4776 GCF_002336885.1 Novosphingobium sp. UBA1939
GAACTCGCCGCGCAAGCCCACGGCGTGGAACCCGGCCGTATCGCCAAGACGCTCTCCTTTCGCTTGGGCGATGGTCGCGTCATCATTCTGGTGGCACGCGGCGACGCACGCATCGATAACCGGAAATTCAAGGCCGTCTTTGGTAAGGGAAAGATGTCACCGCCGGAAGAGGTTGTCGCGCTTACCGGTCACCCCGTCGGCGGCGTTTGTCCGTTTGGTCTGGCGCAGCCACTACCGATCTATCTGGACAAGTCATTGCAGGATTTCGATGAAGTATTGCCCGCTGCCGGCGCTATCCATACCGCTGTGCGGATCAGCCCGGCGCTACTGGCCGCAGTGACCGACGGCGAGTGGGTTGATGTCTGCCTGCTGCGCGGTCCCTGATTCCGCTGACTTGGCAATGACTATTCGGTCAAATTCGGACGATCCAGCCCACTCAAAGCCCCAACGCCTGGCGGGTCATGCGGTAACCTGACTCGATCAGCTGGTCGACGGTCTGTCGCGAAAAATCATAGTCTTTCGATGAAGGTTCGCCTTCGCTGTTTTCCCGGACAATGCGGGTGATTGTCATCGGCGCGTCTTCGCCCATCATTTCGATGAAACGTGGCCGATGCCGGAGGCGGGCAACGGTATCGGCAGGCATTTCGGCGACAATTTCATCGACCAGTTTCCGGAAGTCGCGAATCAGGTCGCGAGTCTTCACGTCGCTGCGGATGCGTTCGCAGTAGAGTATTTCGCTTTGCCTGGCCATGGCTTCCGCCAGATTGCCGGGCAAGGCAGTTCTCGTGCCGGGAAACAGGTCGATGATGAAGACGCGCTTGCCGGCAGAACCGCAGCGTTTCACCACTAGGTCCAACGGCGAATTGCTGACGATTCCCCCATCCCAATAGTGTTTGCCATCGATAGTCGTCCACGGGAATCCTGGCGGTAAACTGCCGCTGGCGATGATGTGTTCGGGGGTCAGGTCGTCAACGTAGCTGTCGAAAACAACGAGTTCGCTGGTCTGGATATCGACCGCACTCACCATCAGCCGGACCGGGCTCGATTTCAGCTTGCTGAAATCAACGTACTTTTCCAGCAGTTTAATCGCCGGCGTTGTGTCGTAAAGGCTGGACCAGTGGCTTGGCATCTGTTCCAGACTGAGCATCGGCATGAACCAGCGCGGCCTGAAGAACTGGGGAACGCCAAACATGGCGATCAGCCCGCAAGCGACCTGCTGGCGTAGACTCTCGTCCGGCAAGTCAGGCGACAGGGTGCTTATATCGTTCCAGAAAGACGCCAGTGCATCGGCGGCTCGATCGGGGTTGCCGGCAATGATTGCGCCATTGAAGGCGCCAATCGAGACGCCGGCGACCACATCCGGGCGAATGCCGGATTCTTCCAGCGCTCTCACTGCGCCACACTCGAATCCACCAAAGGCACCGCCGCCCTGCAGAATGTAGATCGTCTGGTTGGGGATATGACTCAGCTGGTAGTCTGGATCTGACAGACTCGGTTTGCTGGACTTGAGATTCACCCGATGCTTGATGAGAAGTTCAACAACCTTGGTCTCGTCCGTCGGCCTGCCGAGGGAAAAGAGGGCGCGGGGCACATCGTCCCGCAGATAGAAGGCTGCGAACGATCCGGCCTGTAAGGATCCACGCTCGACTTTTTCATCCCCGGATTCGAAAAGGCCCAGCAGGTTAAAGCTCAGATCGAACATCTGACTATAGAAATAGGGGACCTCGTCGTAGGGGAGGCGTTGGCCGAGCATGTTCCGGGCCGCCAGTTTTCCCTGCTTGATGGCATTGTCCCAGTGTTCGATACGGTGCTGCCGGTTGAAAACCGGGTCGAAAAAGTTCGCGACATCACCGGCAGCAAAAACATTGGGCTGCGTGGTTTGCAGAAAGCGATCGACCACAATACCGTCGCCAACCTCGATGCCGCTTCCCCGCAGGAAACCTGTTTCAGGGCTCACGCCGGCGCCGATCACCACCATATCGCAGGCAATGGTTCTGCCGGCCTGAGTCACCACCGCTTCAACTGCAGCTTCGCCTTGGAACNNNNGTCCCTTGTGCGCACTCGAACGGATGGATTCGGCATCGGTCAGCGAGTAAAGATGAAAAATGCCAGGAAGCGCCGCACCGGGCAGAGACAAACGGCAGGGCGATGCGCCGGTCGCGATCAGCAACTTCTGATAGTGGATCTTCTTTCCAGGCAAGGTGTGGAGCATCTGCCGCTTTGAATCAACTGCCGTGACGGGACTATCCAGGGCGAGATCGATGTCCAGTTCGCGGTACCTGGTCTGGCTAAGAATGAGCCGGGGCGGCGGCGCCCGCTCGGCAGTAATGGCAAGCTTCGATAGCGGTGGCCGTTGATAGGGGAGATGCCGTTCTGCTCCCAGGAGGAGAATGCCTCCCTCGGCGCCCTCGGCTCTCAAGGTTTCCACGGCCGTAGCACCGGCCAGCCCGCCACCGACGACGACAAAATCGAAACTCCGTGTCATGTATGAATTCTCGCTGATCTGCTTGCCGTGTCATTGGGGCGTAATGTCACCTGCGCACCAAGAATGGATCAGGGCTGCGCCTCCACCTCATCGAACATCAACCCGCTGCTTCCTTCTCCACGGCCAACCTCGCGTCGACGGCGGGTCCATATGTAGGTTGTTCCGTTACTGCTGCATGCCAGTACGCGCTCGCGCAGCAGGCGCACACCCTCGCGAGGGACCTCCTCCTCGCGGATGACGCCGCCGGGCGCGGGTAGCAGCAAGCCACGCGGAACCCTGGTAGACGGCGCAAGCAGCGCGAGCCGCAGCCGACGCGGTAGCCCGGATTCCAGCTCCAGCGGAAACCAGTGCGGCGGCGCGGCAGTCATCAGGCGATAGGCAAGTGCAGCGTCGGCCACCGGGGCACGCTCGGGCGCCGGTGGAGCGGTTTCCGCCCGTGGCTTGGCACGGCCATCTCCGCCTTCCGTCGCATACTCGATCGCCCAGACAAGATTCGCCATCTCGTCGCGCATGAGTCGAACGTCCTCGATCACCGGGCCGATGAGCGGATGACCAGCGACATGGGGCAGCACCAGCGCCGGCACGCGGCCGCCATCAGGTGTCGCCGGCGTCATGAAGCTCCAGCCTGGATCGTTAGCGCTCGGTGCGCGCGCGGCGCTTGCAATACGCGTGGCAAGGCCGAAATTATCCTCGACCTCGAGCGAGACAACCTCGGCTACGACACCGATCGGCATGCGTACCGGGACCATGAACATGTCGTTGGCGTAGACGAGGCCGAATTCCAGCAGCGCCATGCGCGCCAGATCGGCGGTCGAGGCATCGATGGCGCCCAGGTCGATGCCCGCATCCTCCATCTCGAAATATCGAGGGAGCGGCATGCCGCGGAATCGTACCGGCGTGGGGAGGGTTGTGATCGTCAATGACGCCGGCGGCGGCGCGTTCGCCGGAACGGCAACGGCGTCGAAGCTCGCCCAGCCCACTCGCCCACCGCGTTCGCTTTCCGCGACCAGCGCGTGCGACCAGCTTGGCGCGAGCAGGCGCGCACGATATTCGAAGCGCTCGGCGTCCCAGGCGTCATGACCGGCACCGGGTTCGGCATGTACGGCGGCCAGCCACTCGCGCCATGCCTGTAGCGCGGGCTTGAGCTGTGCGGCGTCGGTGTCGGAGAGCCCGAGCCGAGTCAACGTGCAGCCGGGCGCTCCGGCGTCGTCGTGGCAGGCCTTGCCGTCGGGCAGCCGTCCGGCTGCGACGCGCGCCAGCGCTACAGCCTGCGGATCGAGCAATGCCTCGTCGCCGGTCGGCACCGCCAGAGGATACTCGCGCGCGATTTCGCCGATCAGCGATATCAAGCCGGCTTCGCGCAGCCGGTGCACGAGCTCGCGCCCCACATCGATGCGTTGGCGCATCGTCCATCGCGACGCCGCCAGAGTGACCTCGCACTCGATCAGCATATCGAGCGGCGGTCCCGCCGGATCGAGCTGCACGCGCCGACCTGTAGCCAACTCAAGTTCCGCGAAGGCGTGGGTGCGTAGAGTCGCACTGGCCAGGACCGGTGTACCCGCGTCCTCGCCGTCGAACTCGCCCATCACCCATTGCCGGGCCAGCAACCAAGCCGGGTCGTGCACGGCCGCAGCCAGACCTGGCGTCAGGTCGTCGCCACGCGTGCGTGGCTCGATGCGAAGGTAGAGTGAGTTCATGGCGCTACCGGCGTCGTCCACAGATCGGCGAGGCTGTCGGTCCCGTCGCCGTCAAGCAGCAGCAAGGCAGGCAGCAGCGCGCCCGCGCGGGCGACCAGGTCGGGGTCGACGGCACGCAGCTTGGCAAGCGCGAGCGCCTCAAGTAAATGGGCGAGCACGTCATCCTCGGTCCAGGTTTCACGCGACGCCTCGGGCACGAGCAGCAGCATGGTGTTAGGTGCGGCTTGCGAGGCGGCGGGTGCGTCGAAGACGATCGCAGTGTCGAGCTCGGCTTGCGGTACGACCTCGTTCCAGGCGTCGATGAACAAGCCCGCGACATGCTTCGTATGCGCCAGGTCGAGCGTTGCGGTCTGTGCGACGACATAGGACGTCCGGGAGGGTGCGGTCGGGCCAGGCAAGGCAGTCCAGCGCTCGCCGGGCGCCAACGGGTGCTGCGCCACGGTGAGGACGTATGCCGAGCTCCGGGCACCGGAGAGTGCGTCGGCCTGGCCGAGTACCGCATCGAGGCGTGCCACCGGCTCGCGCACACTCGCCACCCGGGCGATGAAGGCGCGAATATCCGGTGGCGTCGCGGCAATCGGGGCCGCGAGGGCG
>NZ_DDFB01000038.1:0-45083 GCF_002336885.1 Novosphingobium sp. UBA1939
GCTGGAACAGGCGGCGGCCGCGTTGCGGGCCGAAACCGGCGCGCGCGCGGCCTTCGCCGTCGCCGATGTGGCCGACAAGGCAGCGCTCACCGCCGCGCTGGACGCCGCCGTCGCGGCGCATGGCCCGATCGACGGCCTGTTCCTCAACGCCGGGATCGGCGGCACGTTCGCGCCGGTGGAAGACTATCCGGACGATGCCTTCGACGCGGTGCTGGCGGTGAACCTCAAGGGCGTGCTCTGGGCGATCCAGCATGTGCTGCCGTCGATGAAGCAGCGCGGCGCGGGCGCGATCCTGGTGACGGGCAGCCTGGCCAGCGAGCGCGGCTTGCCGATGAACGTGGGCTATGTCGCCAGCAAGCACGCGGTGCTGGGCCTGTCGCGTGCCGTCGCCAGCGAGGCGGCCGCGTTCGGCGTGCGCTGCAACTGCATCATCCCCGGCCTGATCGATACGCCGATGCTGGAAGGGCTTCCGCCCGAAGCCGCCTCGCAGATGGCGCAGGCGGTGCCGCAGGGGCGCACCGGCGCGGCGGCGGAACTGGCCGAGGTGGCCGCGTTCCTGCTGTCGGATGCGGCCAGCCACGTCACGGCGCAGGCCTGGGCGGTGGACGGCGGGATGCTGGGAACGATGCGCGTCTGAACGCGCCCACGGGAGAAGTCTATGGCCCTGAAATACTACCACGCCGAGCCGGTGGCGAACTCGCTCAAGTCGATGATTCCGCTCAAGGAAAAGGGCCTCGCCTACGAAAGCGTCTATGTCGATCTGCACAAGTTCGAACAGCATCAGCCGTGGTTCGTGGCGATCAATCCCGAAGGGCAGGTGCCGGTGCTCGACCACGATGGCACGGTGATTACCCACACCACGGTCATCAACGAATATCTGGAGGATGCCTTCCCCGATGCGCAGCCTGCCTCCGGCCCGCTGCGCCCGCGCGATCCGCTGGGTGCGGCGCGGATGCGTTACTGGAACAAGTTCGTCGACGAGCATGTGATGAACTTCGTCTCGATGCACGGCTGGCACCGCATGATCGGCGTGATCGCGCGCAATATCGAGAACGGGGAGTTCGAGAAGCTGCTGGAGAACATTCCGCTGCCCGACCAGCGCAAGAAATGGGCCACGGCGCGATCGGGCTTTTCCGAGGCCGATCTGGCCAACGCCACGGCCAAGATCGAATACGCGGTCGACAAGGTGGAAAGGCAGCTGGGCGAAACGGCGTGGCTGGCGGGCGATGCCTACACCCTGGCCGACATCAATTTCTACGCCCATTGCGGCATGATGGTGGAGCGCATGTTCCCCGAACTGGAGATCGCGAAGCGCGCGCCGCGCCTGGTCGACTGGCGCGAGCGGATGACCGCGCGCCCCGGCGTGGCCGAAGCGCTGCGCGGCGAGGACCGCACCGCGCCGGGGCTGCGCACCTGGACCGGGCATGTCCGCTAAGGCGCGGCGAAAGGGAGAAATGGGAACGACATGGCCGGTTTTGTCCTGATTCATGGGTCCTGGCACGGCGGCTGGTGCTTCGATCCGGTCGCCGAGATCCTGCGCGCGCGGGGTCATGCCGTGCTGGCGCCGACGCTGCCTGGCATGGGCGGCACGGCGGAGGAACTGGCGGCGGTCACGCTCGCTGGCTGGGCGGATTTCGCGCTGGAACACTGCCGCCGGCTGCGCGCCGAAACCGGCGGGCCGGTGGTGCTGGCCGGGCACAGCCGGGGCGGGCTGGTGGTCAGCACGGCGGCGGAGCGCGATCCGCAGGCGATGGACGCGCTGGTCTATATCTGCGCGATGATGCTGCCTGACGGCCTCTCGCGCGCCGAGTTCAAGAAGCTGGAAGGCCCCAACCCCGCGTTCGACGCCGTCATCAGCCCGGTCCACGGCGGCGTGGGCACGGTGGTCGATCCGGCGGCGGCGGGCGCGGTCTTCGCGCAGGTTTCCCCGCCCGATCGGGTGGCGGCGGTGCTGCCGCGCCTGATCGCCGAGCCGCACGGCCCGCGCTCGGAAAAGCTGGCGTTAACGCCGGAACGGTGGGGCAGCCTGCCGCGCACTTATGTGGAATGCACGCAGGACCGCACGATCCCGATCGACAGCCAGCGCAAGATGCAGCAGTTTTCGCCGGGCGCGCGGGTGGTGACGCTGGATGCGGACCATAGCCCCTATCTGTCGCGCCCGGTCGAGCTGGCCGATGCGCTGGAGAGCGGCATTCCGGCCTGAGACGGGCGGCTCCGCGCGGCAGGCGGGGTTCAATCGCCGAAGAAATTGAGTTCCAGCAGCACGTTGTTGGGATCGGCGGTGAATATCTGGCGCAGGCCGATCGCGGCGACGGTATTGACCTGATAGGCCATGCCACGCGCCTCGATCCGGGCGATCATTTCGTCATAGCCGGCGCAGTTGAGCGCGACGTGGTGGATCGCGCCGGTCAGGTCGCCGGGGCGCACGGTGCGGTCGAACGCGCGGGGGCAGTCTTCCGAATTGATGTGGATGATCGCCCGGCCGGCATCGTCGTACATCCATTGCGCGTTTCGCGGCGTGAGCGGGGCAGGCGCGTCGCGCCGTTCGAGGCCGAGCAGGGAACGGTAGAATTCGGCGGTTTCGTCGAGCCGGTCGGTAATGATGTTGACGTGATCGAGCGCGTTGACGCGCATGGCCTTCTCCTCTCGCAAACCGGACCGGAGGCGGCCCTGGACGGTGGGCTGGGGGCGGCGGGCTGGTGACCCCGCCGCCCGGCAACCGCATCAGCCCTTGAACACCACGGTCTTGTTGCCGTTCAGCAGCGCGCGGTCCTCCAGATGCAGGCGCACCGCTTCGGCCAGCACGCGGCGTTCGATGTCGCGGCCCTTGCGCACCAGATCCTCGGGCGTGTCGGCATGGCTGACCGTTTCCACGTCCTGGTGGATGATCGGGCCTTCGTCGAGATCCGCCGTTACGTAATGCCCGGTGGCGCCGATCATCTTCACGCCGCGCGCGTGCGCCTGGTGATAGGGCTTGGCNNCCCTTGAAGCTGGGCAGGAACGAATGGTGGATGTTGATGCAGCGGCCCGACAGGAACCGCGCCAGATCGTCCGAGAGGATCTGCATGTAGCGCGCCAGCACCACGAATTCGGCGCCCGTTTCGTTGACGATGCGCTTCACTTCGGCTTCCTGCTGCGGCTTGGTATCGCGCGTGATCGGCAGGTGGTGATAGGGCACGTCGCCGATCAGCGAGATGTTCAGCGCTTCCTTGGGGTGGTTGCCGATGATTGCCACCACGTCCATCGGCAGCTCGCCCAGCCGCGTGCGGTAGAGCAGATCGCCCAGGCAGTGATCGAACTTCGAGACCATCAGGATGGTGCGGCGCTTGGCCGCGGTATCGCGCATGGTCCAGTCCATGGCGAACTGCTGCGCCACGGGCGCGAAGGCGGAACGGAGCGCGTCGGCGCCCGCTTCGCCGGGATCGAACACCACGCGCATGAAGAAGCGGCCCGATTCGGTATCGTCGAACTGCTGCGCTTCGAGAATGTTGGCGCCCGATTCGAACAGGTTGCCGGTGACGCGGGCGACGATGCCCGGCTTGTCCTCGCACGAAAGCGTCAAAATCAGCGGTGCACTCATCAAAAGTCTCTCCCGTCTGCGTGGGCCTCATAGGGCGCACGATTTCCGATTGCGAATCTCGTTTGATATTGTATGTGTTGCATACAAATTTTCAACCAGCCATTTTTTGTCGGGAGAGAAGGCATGGCAGCCAAGAATCTTGAAGAAGTCCTCAACGCGGGCGGCAACATCGTCGAAATGCTGCGCAATTCGCAGCTCGGCGCGTATGTCTATCCGGTGGTCGCGCCGGAATTTTCGAACTGGCGTTCGGAACAGTGGGCCTGGCAGCACAGCGCGGTGCTGTTCGACCAGTCGCACCACATGGTGAACCTCTATATCCGTGGCAAGGACGCGCTGAAGCTGCTGTCCGACACCATGATCAACAGCCCCAAGGGCTGGACGGTCAACAAGGCCAAGCAGTACGTGCCGACCACGCCTTATGGCCACGTCATCGGCGACGGCATCATCTTCTGGGAAGAAGAGGAATCGTTCACCTATGTCGGCCGCGCGCCGGCCTCGAACTGGCTGCGCTATCACGCGGCGACCGGCGGCTATGACTGCGAGATCGAGCTGGACGACCGTTCGCCGATGCGCCCGATGGGCAAGCCCGTCACCCGCAAGGAATGGCGCTTCCAGATCCAGGGTCCGAACGCCTGGGCGGTGATCGAAAAGCTGCACGGCGGCCCGCTGGAACAGCTCAAGTTCTTCAACATGAGCACGATGAACATCGCCGGCAAGACCGTGCGCACGCTGCGCCACGGCATGTCGGGCGCGCCGGGCCTGGAAATCTGGGGTCCCTATGCCGAGCAGGAAGAAATCCGCGCCGCGATCCTCGAAGCCGGCAAGGAATTCGGCCTGATCGCCTGCGGCAGCCGCGCCTATCCGTCGAACACGCTCGAATCCGGCTGGATCCCCTCGCCGCTGCCCGCCATCTACACCGGCGAAAAGCTCAAGGGTTTCCGCGAATGGCTGGGCGCCGACAGCTACGAAGCGACCGGTTCGATCGGTGGTTCGTTCGTGTCGGACAACATCGAGGATTACTACCTCAACCCGTGGGAACTGGGTTACGGCAACTTCGTCAAGTTCGACCATGACTTCCACGGCCGCGAGGCGCTGGAAGCCCTGAACCCGGCCGACCAGCGCAAGAAGGTGACGCTGGCCTGGCACCCCGAGGACATGACCAAGATCGTGGCCTCGCTGTTCAACCCCGATGGCGAACAGTACAAGTTCTTCGACACCCCGCTCGCCAACTATGCCTCGTCGAACTACGATCGCGTGGTCGATGCGGGCGGCAAGACCGTCGGTTTCTCGATGTTCACGGGCTATTCGTACAACGAGAAGCAGGCGCTTTCGCTCGCCACGATCGATCCGGAAATCCCGGTCGGCACCGAGCTGCGCGTGGTGTGGGGCGAAGAGAACGGCGGGACCCGCAAGACCACTGTCGAGCCGCACAAGCAGATCGAGGTCCGCGCGATCGTCTCGCCGGTCCCGTACAGCCGCGTCGCTCGTGAAGCCTACGCGGAAGGCTGGCGTACCGCCCGCTGATGCAATGAAGACTGGCCCCGCCCGGATCGCCGCAAAGGCGGCCGGGCGGATGGCCTTCCATCAAAAGAGGATCCCGTTATGGCAACACCCCTGATCCATCCCAACTGGGACAAGGCGCCCGACGGGATCACCGACGGCTTCAGCCTGGAGATGACCGCGAAGGACGAGGCCTCGCTGCGCGACGCCGCCCCGCTCATCCCCGCCGATACGCCGATCGCCGTTACCTTCCTGCCGGGCGAGGACGTGGCCGCACGTGTCGCCGCGACCGTGGCGGTGCGCGAGCTGGGCTTCGAGCCGATGCCGCACTTCTCGGCCCGCCGCATCCTGTCCGAAGACGATTTCGAAGGCTATCTGAAGGCCGTGGTCGAACAGGCCGGCGTGGAGCGCTGCTTCATCGTCGCCGGCGACCCGCCCGAGCCGCAAGGCCCCTATTTCGATACCTCCGCGCTGATCGCGACGGGCGCGTTCGAGCGCGCCGGGATCAAGGCGATCGGCGTGGGCGGGCATCCCGAAGGCCACCCCAACATGACCGTGGCCGAATGCTGGGCCGTGCTGGAAAAGAAGGTGGCGGAAATCGAGCGGCGCGGCATGGCCCCGCTGATCGTCACCCAGTTCGGCTTCGATCCCGATGCGTTCCTGGCCTGGCTGAAGGAGCTGCGCGCGCGCGGCATCGACGCGCCGGTGCGCATCGGCGTGCCGGGGCCGGCGGGGATCAAGCGCCTGCTCGCGTTCGCCGCGCGCTGCGGTGTGGGCGCGTCCACGTCGGTCCTCAAGAAGTACGGCATCTCGGTCACCAACCTGCTCGGCTCGGCCGGGCCGGACAAGCTGGTGAACGCCTTCGCCCAGGGGCTGGGGCCGGAACACGGCCGGGTGCGCCTGCACTTCTATCCGTTCGGCGGTCTGGTGAAGACGCTCGAATGGATTCACGAGTACAACCGCAAGCACGGCATCTGACCGTGCGGGACCGTTCTCTCCCCCTCGGAGTCGAGAGGGGCAGCTGAGCGCGTTCCCCTCTCCCAACCCTCTCCCCTGAAGGGGAGAGGGCTATTTGTTTCAGAAATCCGCCGCGCGCGATTTGCGCCGGGCTTCGGCGAAGGCATCGTGGCGGAACTTCTCGAAGGCCACGCGCTGATCGAAGCCGGGGTCCTTGGGGTAGTCCTGATATTCGGCGATGATCTCGTCGAAGATGGTGCGCAGCTCGTCCTTGTGATCGGGGTGCGAGAAGATGTGCAGGCGGTTGTGGCGCATGGCGTCGATCACCCGCGCGCCGATCACGTCCGGCTCCATGCCGAATTCGTGGACCCCGGCAAGGCGCTCCACCGCTGCCTTGTCCACCGCCTTCATCTGGCTTTTCAGCGCATCGGGGCGGATATCGTCGCTGGCGTAGATGTAGCTCTTCACCAGGCCCGGGCAGAGCACCGACACGCCGATCTCGTATTGCAGCAGCGAATAGTGCAGCGATTCCGACAGGCCGCGCACCGCGAACTTGGTGGTGTTGTAGATGCCCGGCGTGCCCGCCGCGAGGAACGCGGCCATCGAGGCGGTGTTGACGACATGGCCGCCCTTCTGCTCGCCCGCCTTCACCCGTTCGACCATGCGCGGCACGAAGGTCATCACGCCGTTGATCACGCCGTGCAGGTTCACGCCCAGCAGCCAGTCCCAATCGTCGAACGAGCTTTCCTCGATCGGCTGAAACAGGTTCACGCCGGCGTTGTTGCACAGGATCGAAACCGGCCCCATTTCCGCCTCGACCCGGTCGGCGGCCTCGCGGAAGCCTTCGCGGCTGGCGACGTCGAGCTGCACGCCCATGACCTCGCGGTTGTCCAGCGCGGCCAGGGCCTTGTCGATCGAATCCTGGCGGATGTCGGCAATGGCGACCTTGCAGCCTTCGTTGAGCAGCTGGCGCACGAGGCCGATGCCGACGCCGTTGGCGCCGCCGGTGACGAAGGCGGTGCGGCCTGCGAAATCCTTCATATGTCTCCCCTCCGGTTTGCGGGAGGGGCCGGGGGTGGGCCTCTCCCTGAAATGTGATGTGCGTGGGATTGCCCACCCCAAACCCCTCCCGCCCGCGGGAGGGGTTTATGGTCAGGCGCCGGCGCGCAGCCGGTTCTGCCGTTCGATCTCGGCGGTGATTGCCGGGTTGCGGAACAGCATGGCGAAGGTTTCCTTGTATTCCGGGTTTTCCGGCAAGTGGGTCTGCACCGCCGCCGTGGTCGCTTCGCCGCGTTCGCGCACGCCGGCCAGGAACTCGCTGTGGGTGAGGATGTAGAGCTCGTCGTTGAGAATGCCGCGCAGCACGCGTTCGCCCACTTCCTCCTTGGTCTGGTAGAGGTGCATGAAGCTGCCGCCCGCCTGCCGGCGCTTGTCAGCCTCGGCATAGCCGGTTTCGGCAAGGTCGGCCGGGCGCGTCTTGCCGGCGTCGGCGATGTTGGACTGGACGGCGCCGGGGCAGAAGGCCGAGCAGATCACGCCGCGCGGCTCCAGTTCGGGGCGCATGCATTCCATCATCGCGGTGACGGCGGCCTTGCCGGTCGAATAGATCGTGGTCCCGCCCACCGGCACCAGCGCCGACATCGAGGCGGTGTTGACGATGTGCCCGCCTTCGCCGTGCGCCAGCATGCGCGGCAGGATCGTGACCACGCCGTTGATGGTGCCGCCCAGGTTGACGTTCATCACCCAGTCCCAGTCGGCGAAGGTGGCGAGGTCGGTGGGGCCGACCACCGCGACGCCGGCGTTGTTGCACAGGATGTGGATCTTGCCGAACTTCGCTTCAGCGGCGTCGGCGGCGGCGGCGAAGTTGGCGCGATTCGTCACGTCGAGCGGCACCGCCAGCACGCGGTCGCCCCCGTCCAGCTCGGCGACGGCCGAATCGAGGTGATCCTGGCGGATGTCGGCGATGGTCACGTTCATCCCCGCGCCGAGCAGCGCCTTGGCGATGCCGAGGCCGATGCCGCTGGCCCCGCCCGTGATGAAAGCCGTCTTGCCCGGAAGATTCTGCATCCTTGCCTCTCTCCATGCTGCGCCGCCCGCCCGGTTGTCACGGTCCGTTTCAGGGGCGGAGCCGGGTGCCGGGGCCATGCGACCATTCGTTATCGTCTTTTCTATTCACCAGCGCGAGATTGTATGCAAGACTAACAATTATCCGGTGCGAAAAACAGGTCGGAGAATCGACTGGCCGGGAGAGGAGAGCAGATGGCGGGAGCAGCATCCCCGGCGATGACCGGTGCGCCGGAAGTATCTGAAAGCAAGGCGGAAGAAGGGGGCGCCGAGCGGCGCTGGCCGTCAACCGCATCGGCCTATTTCGCGCTGTTCGCGATCATCGCGGCGACGTTCCTGAACTTTTTCGACCAGACCGTGTTCGGCATGCTGGCGCAGCGGATCAAGATCGATTTCGGGCTGACCGACGAACAGCTGGGCTTTCTGGGCGGCCCCGCCAGCGTGATCTTCTTCGTGTTCGTGGGCATTCCGCTGGCCCGGCTGGCGGACATCTATCCGCGCAAGCTGGTGCTGGCCGGCGGCATGGCGGCGACCGGCGTGATCATGGGGCTGGGCGGCATCGCGCAGGGGTTCGGCCAGTTCATCGGCAGCCGCATGTTCCTGGGCGCGGGCGGTTCGGCGCACGCGCCGGCCGCCTATTCGATGATCGCGGACTATTTCCCGCCGAAGAAGATCACCCGCGCCTTCGCGCTGCTGCAACTGGGCTTCATCGGCGGGACGACCGCGGGCGTGCTGGCCGGCGGCAAGCTGATCGTCGCGCTGGCGGGCTGGAGCGAGGCGCACGTGCTGGGGCTGCGGGTCCATAGCTGGCAGCTTATCCTGGTGGGCCAGGCGGCGCTGGGGCTGCTGGCGGCCGGCCTGCTGCTGCTGGTCAAGGAACCGCCGCGCCTCGTCCGTGCGCCGGCGGAAGGGCGCGTGCCGGTGCCGGAGCGGCAGGGGCTGGGCCGGCGCGTGCTGGCCTTCACCGGGCTGGACGCGGCCAGGGCGATCCATGCGCGTGGCCGGGTCTATTACCCGCTGTTCGGCGGGCTGGCGTTGAGCGCGATCGAAACGTTCGGCCTGATGTTCTGGCGCGTGCCATTCATGATCCGCACCTATGGCTGGGACGAGGGGCGGATCGGCTTGGTCATGGCGCCGATGCTGCTTGTCTCGCAGCTGGCCGGCGTGTTTCTGGGCGGCGTGTTCGTGGAATGGATGGCCAAGCGCCATGCCGATGCCAACGTGCGCTGCGCGGCGATCCTGTTCGCGCTCGTCACGATCTGCTCGATCACCGCGCCGCTGATGCCCACGGGCGAGATGGCGCTGGCGGTGTTCGCGCTGGGCGGCGTGTTCGGCCTGGCGGGCGCGGTGCCGCAGAACGCCGCGATCCAGCGCATCGCCCCCAACGAGATGCGCGGGCAGGTGACCGCGATCTACCTGTTCATGTTCACGTTCTTCGGCGCGCTCGGCAGCTTCGTGGTCGGCGTGGTCGCGCAGCGGATCGTGGGCGTGGAGGCGGAGCTGTGGAAGGCGCTGGTGATCACCGCCGGCACGCTGCTGCCGATCGCCACGCTGTGCATGGTGCTGGCCATCCGCCCCTATCGCGCCGAAGTGGCGCGGCTGGAAGCGGAAGGTCGTTGACAGTTCAATGAAGTTGCCGCAGTTTGTTTGCAACACGTACAATTCGGGAGAGTTTCCAGATGTCCGATTCCGATCGTATCGCCACGCTTGAAGCGCAGGTCGCCGAGCTTGGCCGCCGCCTGACCGTGCGCGAGGACGAGCTTGATATCCGCAAGCTCCAGCACCTCTACGGCTATCTCATCGACAAGTGCCTCTACAACGAGACGGCCGACCTGTTCACCGACGATGGCGAAGTGCGCTTCTTCGGCGGCGTCTGGAAAGGCAAGGAAGGCGTGCGCCGCCTCTATGTCGAACGGTTCCAGAAGCGCTTCACCTATGGCAACAACGGCCCGATCGACGGCTTCCTGCTCGAACACCCGCAGTTGCAGGACATCATCAACGTGCAGCCCGATGGCGTGACCGCGCTGGCCCGCGCCCGCTCCATGATGCAGGCGGGGCGCCACAAGGACTTCGAAGGCGACCAGCCCTGGCTCAAGAGCCGCCAATGGTGGGAAGGCGGCATCTACGAGAACACCTACAAGAAGGTGGACGGCACCTGGCGCATCCACATCCTGAACTACATGCCGATCTGGCATGCCGATTTCGAAACCGGCTGGGCCAACACCAGGCCTGAATACGTGCCGTTCCCCAAGGAAACCTATCCCACCGATCCGACCGGGCCGGACGAGCTGATCGAGGGCCACTGGCTGTGGCCGACCCACAAGCTGACGCCGTTCCACTTCCCCCACCCGGTGACGGGCGAGGAAATCGTGGCGCAGCGCTGGGAAGGCGATGAAGCCCGCGCAAAGGCGAAAGGCTGATCCGATGACGGCCTATCCTGCCCTCCACATGGTGATCGATGGCGAGCGCGTTGCCGGCGGCGGGCGCCGCACGCACGCGGTCGTCAATCCCGCGACCGGCGAGACCATCGGCGAACTGCCGCTGGCCGAGCCGGCCGATCTCGACCGCGCGCTGGAAACCGCGCGCAAGGGGTTCCGCATCTGGCGCGATTCGACGCCGCAGCAGCGCGCGGCGGTGCTGCAGGGTGCGGCGCGGCTCATGCTGGAGCGGCAGGACGACCTGGCCCGCATCGCCACGCTGGAAGAGGGCAAGACGCTGCCCGAGGCCCGCATCGAAGTGATGATGAACGTGGGGCTGTTCAACTTCTACGCGGGCGAGGTGTTCCGGCTCTATGGCCGCACGCTGGTGCGCCCGGCGGGCATGCGCTCGACCGTCACGCACGAGCCGGTCGGTCCGGTCGCCGCCTTCGCCCCGTGGAACTTCCCGCTGGGCAATCCGGGCCGCAAGCTGGGCGCGCCGATCGCGGCGGGCTGCTCGGTGATCCTCAAGGCGGCGGAAGAGACGCCGGCCTCGGCGCTGGGCGTGCTGCAATGCCTGCTCGACGCGGGATTGCCCAAGGAAGTGGCGCAGGCGGTGTTCGGCGTGCCCGACGAGGTTAGCCGGCACCTGCTGGCCAGCCCGGTGATCCGCAAGCTGAGCTTCACCGGATCGACCGTGATCGGCAAGCACCTGAGCAAACTGGCCGCCGACAACTGCATCCGCACGACGATGGAACTGGGCGGCCACGGCCCGGTGCTGGTGTTCGGCGATGCCGACATCGACCGCGCGCTCGATACCATGGTCACCTCGAAGTACCGCAACGCCGGGCAGGTCTGCGTCAGCCCCACGCGCTTCATCGTTGAGGAAAGTGTGTTCGACCGCTTCCGCGACGGCTTTGTCGAACGGGTCAAGGCGATCCGCGTCGGCAACGGGCTGGACGAGGGCGCGCAGATGGGGCCGATGGCCAACGCGCGCCGGCCCGAGGCGATGGACCGCCTAATCGGCGATGCCACGGCGCGCGGCGCGAAGCTGCTCGCGGGCGGCGAGCGCGTGGGCAATGCCGGGTTCTTCTATGCGCCGTCGGTCCTGTCCGAAATCCCGCTCGATGCCGCGGTTCTCAACGAGGAGCCGTTCGGCCCGGTGGCGCTGCTCAACCCGTTCCGGGGCGAAGCGGCGATGATCGAGGAGGCGAACCGCCTGCCCTATGGCCTGGCCGCCTATGCCTGGACGCAGGACGGCAAGCGCCAGCAGCGCGTGGCGCGCGAGATCGAAAGCGGCATGGTGGGCATCAACACGACCATGATCGGTGGCGCGGATGCGCCGTTCGGCGGGGTCAAGTGGTCGGGCCACGGGGCGGAGGACGGCCCGGAAGGCGTGATGGCCTGCATGGTCACCAAGGCGGTCCACGAAGGCTGACCGGGCAGCGCAACGTCATGGCCGGGCAATCCTTTGGAAACATGGGCAATCTAGCTGAACGGACCGTTTTCCGGTTCCCTCAGCGAGAATGCCATGCCGCGATTGCCCCGCCGTGCCCTGTTCCTGCCCGTGCCGTGGCTGATTCTGTCTCTGCCCGCGCTGCCGGCCCACGCCGCGCAGAACGATCACCAGGTCTGGGGCGTGGTGCAGGGCACCGTCGATCTGGGCGGCCGGGCGACATCGGCGTTCGACGTCCAGTACCGCGTGACCGACGGCGCCTCGCGCCAGGGGCAGGTGCTGATCCGGCCGGCGATCGGCGTCTACCTGAACAAGACCACGGCCGCCTATCTCGGCTATGCCTTCGTCACCACCGATCCGCTGGGCGGCACGCCGACCGACGAACATCGCGTGTTCGAGCAACTGACGTTCCGCATCGCCGGAGACGGCAAGGGGCCGACGCTGACCGCGCGCACGCGGCTGGAGCAGCGCTTCGTCGAGGGCTGGACCGGCCATACCGGCTGGCGGTTGCGCCAGCAGGTGCGCGGCACGCTGCCGTTGGGGGACCGGGGCGTGGCGCTGGTGTCCACGCTCGAACCCTTTGTCAGCTTCAACACCACCGGCTGGGGCCAGCGCGCGGGCTTCGATCAGGTGCGCGCCTTTGCCGGCGTCTCCCTGCCGGTGGCCAGGGGAATCGCCATCGAACCCGGCTACATGGGGCAATACATCGCCCGTTATCGGCAGCCGGACCGCATGAACCACGTTATCAGCCTTTCGCTGTCGCTGCGCAGGTGACCGTCGCCGGGCTGCTTCGGAAAAGGAACAGCCCATGACCAGTGACCACCCCCTCAGGACCGGCGGCGACCGCGGCTATCTGCGCATCGCCACCGAGGAAGCCTTCGCCACGCGCGAACAGGTCGACGTCTACCTGCGCATGGTGCGCGATGGCACGGCCGACAAGGGCATGCTCTCGCTGTGGGGCTTCTATGCCCAATCGCCGTCCGAACGCGCCACGCAGATCATGGACCGCCTGCTCGACCTGGGCGAGCGGCGGCTGGCCGACATGGACGCCTATGGCATCGACAAGGCGGTGCTCGCGCTGACCTCGCCCGGCGTGCAGCCGATGCTCGACCTTGCCGAGGCCAAGGGCATCGCCACGCGCGCCAACGACTATCTGGCCGAACGCTGCGCCGCGCATCCCGATCGCTTCATCGGCCTGACCGCCGTGGCGCCGCAGGACCCGGCATGGTCGGCCGCCGAAATCCGCCGCGGCGCGGGCGAGCTGGGCTTCAAGGGCGTGCAGATCAACAGCCACACCCAGGGCGAATACCTCGACGATCCCAAGTTCGACCCGATCTTCCGCGCGCTCGCCGATACCGGGCAGCCGCTGTACATCCATCCCGCCACGCCGCCGGACGCGATGATCGACCCGCTGCTCGAATCGGGCCTCGACGGCGCGATCTTCGGCTTCGGGGTGGAGACGGGGATGCACCTGCTGCGGCTGATCACCATCGGCATCTTCGACCGCTATCCCGATCTGCAGATCATGGTCGGCCACATGGGCGAGGCGCTGCCCTACTGGCTCTATCGCCTGGACTACATGCACCAGGCGGGCGTGCGGTCGAAGCGCTACGAACGGATGAAGCCGCTGAACAAGACCATCGCCGAATACATGCGCTCGAACGTGCTCATCACCAATTCGGGCATGGCGTGGGAGCCGGCGATCCGCTTCGCACAGCAGGTGGTGGGCGAGGACCGCGTGATGTACGCGATGGACTATCCCTATCAGGTGGAGGCGCGCGAGGTGCGCGACATGGACACCATGGACATCTCCCCCGAACTCAAGAAGAAGTTCTTCCAGACCAACGCCGAACGCTGGTTCGGTATCTGAACCGGCGCATGGGCGCCGCAGGTGGAAAGGGAGAGCCGGTGAACGCAGTCGCCAAGGGCGGATGGTACGCGCTCGCGCTGGTGGCGCTGACCAACGCGATGAGCCTGCTCGACCGCCAGATTCTGGCGATCCTGGCGCCCGCCATCAAGAAGGACCTGGCAATCGGCGATGCCGAGATGGGGCTGCTCTATGGCACCGTCTTCGCGCTGTTCTACGCGCTGTTCTCGCTGCCCGTGGGGCGGCTGGCGGACGGCTGGGTGCGCACGCGCCTGCTGGGCATCAGCATCGCCTTCTGGTCCGCCGCCACGGCGCTCGGTGGCCTGGCCGGCAGTTTCGCCACGCTGGCGCTGTCGCGGCTGGGCGTGGGCATCGGCGAGGCGGCGACGCAGCCGGCCGGCACCTCGCTGATCTACGACTACTGGCCCAAGCCGCGCCGGGGCTTCGTGATGGCGGTGCTGGCCTCTGCCATCGCGCTGGGCCTGGGCGGATCGCTGGTGCTGGGCGGGGTGGCGGCGCAGGCATGGACCGAGCGCTACGCCGGCACGGTGGCGCCGTTCGGGCTGAAGGGCTGGCAGTTCGCCTTCCTTGTCGCGTCGGCCCCCGGCTTCGTGCTGGCGCTGTTCCTGCTGCGCCTGCGCGAACCGGAACGCGGCGTGATGGACGGATTGCCGACCGCGCCCGATCCGCGCCCTTTCGCGGCCAGCCTGGAACTGCTGGGTTCGGTGCTGCCCGGCCTGCACTGGATCGGCATGATCCGGCGCGGCGGCGATCGGGGCACGGTGCTGCGTAATCTGGCGGGGCTGGCGGCGATCGTGGCGCTGATGGTGGTGTTGACGCGGGTGAGCATGGCGGTTTCGCCGCGCCCGCCGTTCGTCATCGCCGGGCTGGCGATCAACCCGCACGCGCTGCAATGGACCGTGATCGGCTTCGGCGTGTTCGTGATCGTCAATCTGGTGCAGGGGATGCGGCTGTCCGATCCGCAGGCGCACCGCGTCATCACGCGATCGCCCACGCTGATCATGGCGATCGCGGTCGGCACGCTGCAGTCGGCGATCAACTATGGCATGATGGCGTTCAACCCCACGTTCCTGATCCAGAGCTATGGCCTGTCGATGCGCGAGACGGCGCTGCAGTTCGGCATGGTTTCGGCCGGAATGGGCATCGTCGGCCCGATGCTGTGGGGGCCGCTGTCGGACCGGCTCCACCGCCGCTATCCGGGCGGCGGGCGCGCAGGCGTGGCGCTGTTCGCCATGGCGGTTTCGCCGCTGCTGTCGTTCTGGGTCTATACCGCGCCGGCGGCCGGCACGTTCTATGGGCGGTTCGTGCTCTACGGCCTGGTGCTGACCGGCTGGATGCCGCCGCTCTACGCCATCCTCTACGATCAGGTGCTGCCGCGGATGCGCGGGCTGACCGCGAGCCTCTATCTGCTGGCGATGACGATCCTGGGCATGGGCATCGGCCCCTATCTGGTCGGGCTGCTGTCCGATGCAACCGGCAACCTGCGCGCATCGATGCTCAGCATCAACGCGGTGGCCGTGCCGATCGTGGTGCTGATGCTGCTGATCGCCCGCCGCGCCGCGCGCGACGAGGCGGCGCTGCTGGAGCGTGCGGGTTCCGCATAAAGTCGGATGACATGGCCTCTCGTCATGGCGAGGGGCAAAGCCCCGTGGCCATCCAGAGCGGCGCGCGGGGCACTGGATTGCTTCGCTGCGCTCGCAATGACGAAGCGGATCAAAACGCAGCCATCGTGCGCCAGCCGCGTGAAATCGGGGAAACGGTAGGGGGTTTCTGTTGCCCGGCACCCCCCAAGCCGCTGGAATCCGCTTCTGTTGACCGGTGGGTCCAACCGCGTTCTGGCTTTGTAACTTCAGGGCGTTAGCCCCTAGAATTACGCCGCGAGAGCAAGTGCTTCGTTGTCGTTGGCACTTGTTGGTTTTGAGCCTTGAACGGGTTACTCAGCCCGGGCGAAAACAGCGCTTTTCAACACACGTCGATCCTAGTTCGGCCCCGTCATCTGCCCCGCCTGCCGCCAAAGGAGGCTGGACGGGAAAGGTGGTGGAGCCGCCGGGTACCGCCCCCGGGTCCGCTGCGCCTATTGCACGCCGCAGTTTATCACCATAGCCGGCAAGCCGGCACCTCCCCATATAGGGATCGCCCGCCAAATGAAAAGGGGCGCCGAAGCGCCCCTTGCCGTGCCCGGATGCCCGCGCGCGGAGAAAGACCGGTCAGACCCGGTTTTTCAGCGCATCGCGGATTTCGGCGAGCAGTTCCACTTCGCTCGGCCCCGCGGGCGCGGCCGGAGCGGCCGGTTCCTCGGGCTTGGCGAACGCCTTGTTCGCGGCTTTCACGATCAGGAAGATCACGAAGGCCAGGATCACGAAGTTGACGATCTGGGTGACGAAATCGCCATAGCCGATCATCGCCACGCCCGCTTCCTTGAGCGCGGCGTAATCGTCCGGCTTGCCCTTGTAGGTTTCCGGGATCGGTCCGAGGCGGATGAAATACTTGGAGAAATCGGCGCCGCCGGTGAAATAGCCGACCGCCGGCATGATGACGTTTTCGGTCAACGAGGTGACGATCTTGCCGAACGCCGCGCCGATGATCACGCCAACGGCCAGGTCCAGCACGTTGCCGCGCGCGATGAACGTCTTGAATTCCTGCAACATGCCCATGAGCTTCCCCGTAGTTCTGACGGCCCTGTTACCGGTTGCTTGCCACCCGCCGCCGGGCGCGACAAGCGGCAAACGTGCTGCGGGTTTCTCCAGAATGGTGCAGGTTGCCGCAACCCGGTCCTGCCCTTGAACGGTCACCGGCTATCGCTATGTTCCTGGACAGCAACGCCGGAGCGGCCCTGCCGGGGCCGCGCGCCCGGCAGGATGACATAAGGGTATTCCGACCGATGGCCGCTTCCCTGTTCCGCCGCCTTTCCCGCCCCCTGGCGCGTTTCGCGTTCGTGGCCGCCGCCGCGGCGACGCTGGCCGGCTGCGGCGTCAATTCGATCCCCACCGCCGAGGAAAACGCCAAGGCCAAGTGGGCTGACGTGCAGAACCAGTACCAGCGCCGGGCCGACCTGATCCCCAACCTGGTGGCCACGGTGAAGGGCTATGCCAAGCAGGAGCAGGACACGCTGACCAAGGTGACCGAGGCGCGCGCCAAGGCGACGAGCGTGCAGATTTCGGCAGACGACCTGACCGATCCCGCCAAGATGGCCGCGTTCCAGCAGGCGCAGGGCGCGCTGTCGCAGGGGCTGGGCCGCCTGATGGCGAACGTGGAAGCCTATCCCGACCTCAAGTCCAATGAGAACTTTCTGGCGCTGCAAAGCCAGCTGGAAGGCACCGAGAACCGCATTTCCGTGGCGCGGCGCGATTACAACGAGGCCGTGCGCGAATACAACACCACGATCCGCACCTTCCCGGCGGTGATCGGCGCCAAGGTGATCTATGGCGCGAAGCCGCTGGTGCCGTTCGAGGCGACCACGCCGGGGGCGCAGGAGGCGCCCAAGGTCAACTTCAACTGATTGCCGCGCCGTGCGGCGTTTCCTGATCGCGCTGATGGCCGTGCTGGCGCTTGTTGCCGGCCCGGCCTTCGCGCAGACCTTTCCGCAACTGACCGGCCGCGTGGTCGATGACGCGCATCTGCTCAATCCGCAGCAGGTCGCCGCGCTCGATGCCAAGCTGGCCGCGCTGGAGCAGCAGTCGCAGCGCCAGCTGGTCGTGGCGACGATCCCCGATCTGCAGGGCCTGCCGATCGAGGACTATGGCTACCAGCTCGGCCGCGCCTGGGGGCTGGGCGACAAGCAGCGCAACGATGGCGCCCTGCTGATCGTCGCGCCCAACGAACGCAAGGTGCGGATCGAGGTCGGCTATGGGCTGGAAGGCATTCTCACCGATGCGCTGTCGCAGGTGATCATCCAGCGCGAGATCGTGCCGCGCTTCAAGCAGAACGATTATGCCGGCGGGATCGACGCGGCGGTGGACCAGCTCATCGCGCAACTGAAGCTGCCCGATGACGAGGCGCGCAAGGTGGCCGAACAGGCCCAGGCGGGGGCCGGCAAGGGCAGCGCGCCGCGGTTCGACATCGGCACCGTGGTGTTCCTGGTGATTTTTTTCCTGTTCTTCGTGCTGCCGTTCATCCGCGCCATGCGCGGAGGCGGGCGGCGCTATGGCAGCAGCCCCGGCGTGATGATCTTCCCCGGCGGCGGCTGGGGCAGCGGTGGCGGTGGAAGCAGCTGGGGCGGCAGCGACTGGGGCGGCGGCGGCGGAGGCGGTGGCTTCTCCGGCGGTGGCGGCAGCTTCGGTGGCGGCGGCGCTTCGGGGGACTGGTAGGATGGCGGCTGTGCACCTGACCGACAGCGACCGGACGCGCATCGCGCAGGCGGTCACCGCCGCCGAGTTGCGCAGCGCGGGCGAGATCGTGACGATCGTGACCGCGCGGTCCGATCCCTATCGCGACGTGGCGCTGGCCTGGGCGGCGGCGGTGGCGTTTCTCGCGCTCGCCGCGCTCGAATTCGCGCCGCATTTCTATCTGGCGCTGATCGACCGCGTATTGGGCCTGTGGGCGACCGAATGGAGCCCGCGCGCGGTGCTGGGGGTGGCGCTGAGCGTGGCACTGGTCAAATTCCTGGCCATGCTGCTGCTGCAGGCCTGGGAGCCGCTGCGGCTGTGGCTGGTGCCGCGGCCGATCAAGCGCGCGCGCGTTCACGCCCGTGCGCTGACCTGCTTCCGCATCGGCGCCGAAAGCCGCACCACCGGGCGCACCGGCATCCTCATCTACCTGTCGATGGCGGAACGCCGGGCCGAGATCATTGCCGACGAGGCCATCGCTGCGCGCGTCGCGCCCGAGGTGTGGGGTGACGCCATGCACGGGCTGCTGGCCGAAATCCGGCAGGGCCGCGTGGCCGACGGGATGATCGCGGCCGTGGAAGGCGTGGGCGCGGTGCTTGCGCAACACCTGCCGCGCGCCGATGATGACGTGAACGAATTGCCGGACCGGTTGATCGAAGTATGAGCCCGGAAGACGAGTATCGCGACGAGCCCGAACAGGTGCGCTGGGAAGGGCGGTTCATCGTCGCCAAGACGCGCGGGCGCTGGGAGTACGTCAGCCGCACGCGCAACATCCGCGCGGCGGTGATCCTCGCCATCGACAGCGCGGACCGGGTGATCCTGGTCGAACAGTTCCGCGTGCCGCTGGGCCGGCCGGCGATCGAACTGCCGGCGGGGCTGATCGGCGATCATGACGACAGCGCGGACGAGGATGCCGCCGTCGCCGCGGCGCGCGAGCTGGAGGAGGAAACGGGCTATCGCCCCGGCCGCATGGAGGCGGTGGGCGAGTTCTATTCCTCCCCCGGCATGGTCTCCGAAAGTTTTACGCTGTTTCGCGCGCACGATCTGGAGCGCGTGTCCGATGGCGGCGGGGTGGAAGGCGAAGGCATCACCGTCCACCACGTGCCGCTGGCGGAGATCGAAGGGTTCATCGCCGCGCGCCGGGCCGAAGGCTATGGCATAGACGTGCGCATACTCATGCTGCTGGGGCCGCGCCTGCTGGGCGGTGCCTGAAAACCATAACGGAGAGGATGAAATGGGCAGGGTTCAGGGGAAGAAGGCGCTGGTGACCGGCGCGGCGCAGGGCTTGGGCGCGGCGCAGGCTCGGATGCTGGCGCGCGAGGGCGCGAAGGTGCTGCTGACCGACATCAACGGCGCGGGAGCGGCGGCGCAGGCCGAGGCGATCAACGCCGAGCTGGGTGCGGGCACCGCCTTCGCGATCCGCCACGACGTGACCAGCCCCGACGACTGGGACGCCGCGATCGCGCTGGCGGGCGAGGCGCTGGGCGGGCTGTCGGTGCTGGTCAACAACGCCGGCGTGGGCGTGCGCGGCAATATCGAGACCTGCACGCTGGAAGACTGGCGGCGCGGCTTCGCCATCAACGTCGACAGCGTGTTCCTGGGCTGCCAGAAGGCCCTGCCGCTGCTGAAGGACAACCAGCCCGGATCGATCGTCAACATCAGCTCGATCGCCGGCCTGATCGCTTCCGACACCATGCCCGGCTACAACGCCAGCAAGGCAGCGGTGTGGATGCTGTCCAAGTCGGTGGCGCTCTATTGCGCCAAGCGCGGCTGGGACGTGCGCTGCAACTCGGTCCACCCGACGTTCATCGACACGCCGATCCTCGATGGCATCGCCACCAACGCCAATCTCGACAAGGACGTGGTGATGGGCAAGCTGGCGCGGCAGATTCCGCTGGGCCGCGTGGGCCAGCCCGACGATATCGCGGCGGGCGTGCTCTACCTGGCTAGCGACGAAAGCCGCTTCATGACTGGCGCCGAACTGAAGCTGGACGGCGGCATTTCCGCGATGTGAGCGCCGGGCCTGCCCGCGGCCGCGATCAGTGCTGGTCGCGCCGCAGCGGCAGGAACAGCATCAGCGCGAGCGCGAGCAGGGAACCGGTGGCCATGATCACCGAAACCGTCATCAGCCCCAGCTGGGCCTTGAACAGCGTGCCCGCGAGATAAGGCGAAAGCGCTGCCCCCGCGCGGCCGATGCTGAGCGCGAAGCCGGTGCCGGTGGCCTTGACGTGGGTGGGATAGACGGCGGCAAAAGCGGTATAGAAGCCGACGATCGCCGAATTGGTGAACAGGCCGACCGAGACCACGGCCAGGGTCCAGCCCATCAGACTGTTGGCGCCGAAGCCGAAGCGCGCGACCAGCAGCACCGACAGCGCCAGCGCCACCAGCGTCGCCTGCTTGATCCCGAAACGGTGCATGAACCAGCCGAACGCCGCCCCGCCGATCGCGCCGCCAAGGTTGGCATAGGCCAGCACCCCTGCGCCTTGCGCCTGGGTGAAGTTCTGTCCGGCGAACTGGGGATCGGACATGATCGAGGGCGTCATCTTGAGGATGTAGTAGAACGTCAGCGCGTGCGCGGCATAGCCGAGCGAGAGGATCAGCGTAGCCTTGCGCAGCGCGGGGCTGAAGATGTCGGCCAGGCTGGCCTTCTGTTCGTGCGGCGCTGGCGGCGGCAGCGCGCCGATCGCCGGCTGCCCCAGCGCAGCCAACGCGCGGTTGATCTTCTCCAGCGCGCCGGCGGGCCGGGCGCGCATCAGCCACGCCGGCGTTTCGGGCACGAGGAACCAGACCAGCGGCAGGCAGATGGCCGTCATCGTCCCGCCGAACAGGAACACCGAACGCCAGTCGTGCGCTTTCAGCAGCTGCGCCGCGACGAGGCCGCCCAGGAACGCGCCCAGCGGATAGCCGATCACCATCAGCGACATCGCCATGCTGCGCGCCTTGCGGCTGGACAGTTCGAAGGCGATGGCGTTGATCGCGGCCAGCATCCCGCCGATGCCGAGGCCGGTGATGATGCGCCAGATCGAAAGGCCGACCGGCGACGTGGCGGTGGTCGCCATGAACATGCCCACTACCATCAGCAGCAGGCAGGCCAGCGTGGTCCGGCGCCGGCCGAAGCGGTCGGCCGCGCCGCCGAGCAGCAGCGAGCCGAGGCCCATGCCGATCAGTTCCATCGACAGCACCGCGCCCAGCCCGTCGGGCGCGAGGTGCCATTCCTTCTTGATGCCGGGGCCGGCAAAGGCGCTCGAGAGCACGTCGAAGCCGTCCAGCGCGTTGAGGAAGATCGTGATGATCACCGCGATCCACTGCCGCGCGGTCATCGGGGCATCGTCGAGGATGCTGCGTGGATCGGTGCTCGAATCGGCCATCACTCTCCCCTTCGCGCCAGATCGGTCCCTGCCGGCGGCGAAACTGTTATTTCCTATAACTCATTCATGAATGCGCGCCAGCAATTCCAGCAGGATCTTCACTTCGCGATCGCTAAAGCGGCTTTTGACCCATGCTTCGTGCTCACCGATCGCGCGCTTGGCGCTGGCCAGCATCTCGTTGCCGGCCGGCTCCAGATAGAGCGCCTGCTTGCGCCCGTCCTTCGGCGAACGGTCGCGGCGCAGGAGGTGCTTGGCCTGAAGCCGGTTGATGATCGCCATTGTCGTGGCGCGGTCCATGCGCAGGCGCTGCGCCAGATCGGTCTGGGCGATGCCGGGGTGGTCATCGACCAGCCACAACACGGAAACCTGCTTCTGCGTCAGATCGAGATCGGTGAACGTCTCGGTAAAGTGGCGCAGGCAGGCGCCGTGGGCCAGGCGGATGTGGAACCCCAGGATATCGTTGATCGCGCCGATATCACCGGATTCCGGGTCGGCCGGCGCAATCGCGTCCTCGAATTTGTCCTTGATCAATGATCCACCCCCGATGCCCCTTGCTTATTTGTTAGTGTCGCATACAAATATCACAAGGAGGATGTCATGGCCGAATTTCCAAAAACCCCGAGTTTCACGGGCTTCAACACGCCGTCGCGGGTGGAGGCGGATATCGCCGATCTGGCCCACGATGGCACGATCCCGCAGGAGTTAAACGGCGCTTTCTACCGCGTCCAGCCCGACCCGCAATTTCCGCCGCGGCTGGGCGACGACATCGCCTTCAACGGCGACGGCATGATCACCCGGTTCCACATCCACGACGGGCAGTGCGATTTCCGCCAGCGCTGGGCGAAGACGGACAAGTGGAAGCTGGAGAACGAGGCCGGAAAGGCGCTGTTCGGCGCCTATCGCAACCCGCTGACCGATGACGAGAGCGTGAAGGGCGAGATCCGCTCCACCGCCAACACCAACGCCTTCATCTTCGGCGGCAAGCTGTGGGCGATGAAGGAGGACAGCCCCGCGCTGGTCATGGACCCGGCGACGATGGAAAGCTTCGGCTTCGAGAAGTTCGGCGGCAAGATGACCGGGCAGACCTTCACCGCGCATCCCAAGGTGGATCCGGCGAGCGGCAACATGGTGGCGATCGGCTATGCCGCATCGGGCCTGTGCACCGACGACGTGACCTACATGGAAGTCAGCCCGGCGGGCGAACTGGTGCGCGAGATCTGGTTCAAGGTGCCCTATTACTGCATGATGCACGACTTCGGCATTACCGAGGATTATCTGGTGCTGCACATCGTGCCCTCGATCGGCAGCTGGGAACGGCTGGAACAGGGCAAGCCGCACTTCGGATTCGATACGACGCTGCCGGTCTATCTGGGAATCATCCCCCGCCGCGATGGCGTGACCGACGCCGACATCCGCTGGTTCAAGCGCGATAACTGCTTCGCCAGCCACGTGCTGAACGCCTGGCAGGAAGGCACGAAGATCCACTTCATCGTGCCCGAGGCCAAGAACAACATGTTCCCGTTCTTCCCCGATGTCCACGGTGCGCCGTTCAACGGGATGGAGGCGATGAGCCGGCTGACCGACTGGGTGGTCGATATGGCCTCTAACAGCGAGGATTTCGCCGAAATCCGTCCGCTGACCGATACCGCCAGCGAGTTTCCGCGCATCGACGACCGCTTCACCGGCCGCAAGACGCGCTATGGCTGGGGGCTGGAAATGGACATGAAGCGACCGGTCGAGCTGCGCGGCGGCAGTGCCGGCGGGTTGCTGATGAACTGCCTGTTCCTCAAGGACTTCGAGACCGGTGCCGAACAGCACTGGTGGTGCGGCCCGGTCAGCAGCCTGCAGGAGCCGGCGTTCGTCCCGCGCGCCAAAAACGCGCCCGAAGGCGATGGCTGGATCGTGCAGGTCTGCAACCGGCTGGAGGAACAGCGCAGCGATCTGCTGATCTTCGACGCGCTTGATATCGAGAAGGGGCCGGTCGCCACGATCCACGTCCCCATCCGCCTGCGCTTCGGCCTGCACGGTAACTGGGCCAATGCCGAGGAGATCGGCCTGCTGGAAGCGGAGGCCGCGTGAATCCGCCGGTAAGCCCGCCCGGCCTCGAATTCGTCTACGAGGCCACGGGCGATCTCGAACCGCCGCGCCCGATCGGCGAAACCTATGACGGGACGCGGCGGATCATTCCGATCGTGGGCGGCGGACGCGTGGAAGGGCCGCTGATCAGCGGAAAGCTGGTCGGCAACGCGGCGGACTGGCAACTGACCCGCCCCGACGGAGTGACGGTGGCCGACGCGATCTATGCACTGGAGACCGACGACGGCGTGGTCATCCAGATCCGCAACCGTGGCCTGCGCCACGGCCCGCCCGAGGTGATGCAGCGGCTCGCCGCCGGGGACGCGGTCGATCCGGCGGAGTACTATTTCCGCACGGTGCCGGAATTCATCGCGCCCAAGGGCCGGTACGAATGGATGAACCGCTCGATCTTCATCTGTTCGGGCGCGCGCTTCCCGCTGGGCATCAAGCTGTGGGTCTGGCGCGTGCTGTAGCAGCGAATGCGTTGGTTACATCGTCATGGCGAGGGGCGCAGCCCCGCGGCAATCCCGAGCGGCACGTGGAACTCTGGATTGCTTCGCTACGCTCGCACTGACGATGCCGGGGTGGAACCGCCTGGATCTACAGCCGGAGCCGGTCGGCCTGTTCGTGCCGCAGGCAGTCGAAAATCTTCGACCCTGCCATGAACACGGCGACGGTGCAGGCCAGGAACAGCAGCTTGCCCCCGAAGCCGGGATAGACCGACAGGTAAACCTGCCCGCGCTCGACCGCGCCCAGCGCCAGCGCATAGATGATGGCGCAGGCCTCAAAGCGAGTCTTGATGACGAAAAGGCGACCGAGCTTTCCGAACATTGTTATCCCCTGCGCCGCTGCGTCCTTCTCTGCGGGGACGGCCGGCGCCATTTTACAACCACCAGTCAGCAATCATCGTGCCAGCCCCGGATTTCCGGGAAAGGGCAAGGTTAACCGGATGGTAACTGTAAAACGCGGCGACAGGTAAGGAAATCTGCGGGTCCCGATGTTCCAATGTGGGAGTGATCCCGCTGTGGCGTCAGGCCAGCGCACCAAGGTCCAAGGCATCGAGCAGGCCCCCCCGCGCCGCGCGTACCGTGATGGCGAGCGATTCGCGGCCGAGGTCGGCCGGATCGATCTGTTCGGGCCAGAGCCGGGCGATCGTGGCCTCGATCCGTTCGGCCTTTGCCTCGTCCAGCAGGAAGCGCGGATCGACCGTGGCGGGATCGGCCACCACGCGCAGCCGCAGGCAGGCGGGACCGCCGCCGTTGGCCATCGATTGCCGCACGTCCACCGGCAGCACGCGGCGGATCGGGCCGTTGCCAGCCAGCATCCCGTCCAACCAGCCGCGCACGGCGGGATTCTCCCAGGCTTCCAGCGGAATCACCAGGCCCATGTCGCCATCGGGCAGCGTCAGCAGCTGCGCGTTGAACAGGTAGCTGCGGATCGCGTCGGCCAGGCTCACGGCGGCGGCCGGCACGATCACGATCTCCGCCTCGGGCAGTTTTGCGCGGATCGCGGCATAGGCGCCCTCGGGGTCGGCGAAGGCCTGTTCGTGGGTGAACAGCACGCGTTCGTTGGCGACGGCGACCACGTCGTTGTGGAAGGCGCCGGCGGCGATCGCCTCGGGCGCCTGTTCGATGAACAGCGCGCGTTCGGGATCGAGGCCGTGCAGCCGGGCGACGGCGCGGCTCGCCTGTTCGTGCTGGCGCGCCGGAAACGCGCCGCCGGTGCGGCCATAGACGAAGATCTCGATGCCGGGCGCGTCGTGCCGCGCGGCCATGCGCATGTGGTTGGCCGCGCCTTCATCGCCGAAGCACGACGGAACCGCACCATGGAGCGCGAAATGCGCCGTGTCGGCAAAGGCGAGCGCGAGCTGGCGGGCGGTGTCCGGCCATTCCTGCGAGCGGTGGAGCATTGTCACGAGGTTGGCGGGGGTCAGGTGGCACCGGCCGTCGGCGGTATCGGGGCCGGGGCTGACCGTGGCGGCGTTGGCGGTCCACATCGACGAGGCCGACCAGGCCGCCGCGCGCAGCCGGCGCTGCACCGGATCGCCTTCGTCGATCGCGGTCAGGCCCATGGCCTCCACCAGCGTGGAATTGGGCCGGGGCAGCGGCGCGAAAAAGCCCTGCGCCAGCCCCAGCGCCAGGTTGTGCCGCATCTTGGCCACGCCCTGCAGCGCGGCGGCGCGCGGATAGGAGACATCGCCGGCATGGCTGGCCGAGGCGAGGTTGCCGAGGCTCAGCCCCGCGTAGTTGTGGCTCGGGCCGACGATGCCGTCGAAGTTGATTTCCACCAGTTTCACAGGAGACTCCGTCCGGTTCGCGCGGCCTTAGCGTTCCACATGCCAGATCCTATCGCCCTCGCGCACGTCCAGCGCGGCGGCGGCCATGGGATCGAGCGTCACCCCGTCACCATCCTCCCCGATTTCCGCGAAGGTGCAACGGAAGGTGGAAAGGTGGCCGGTGGCGGCGAGCGCCTTCTTCGGATTGTCGGGCGGGCAGACCCGTACCACTTTCACATGGCGCGCCTCGGCGATCGACTTCACCCGGTCGGTGCGCGCGGTCATCGTCGGGCCGCCATCGAAGATGTCGAAATAGCCTTCGTTGGCAAAGCCTTCGCCTTCCAGCATGCGCATCGCGGCGCGGCCCGAAGGGTGGGGCAGGCCGATCGCGCTGCGCGCCGAATCGGGCAGCATCGCGATATAGACCGGGTGCTTGGGCATCAGATCGGCGATGAACTGGTTGCCATTGATGGCGTTGAAATAGTCCGCTTCCTGGAAGCTCATGCCGAAGAAGCGCCCGGCCACGCCATCCCAGAAAGGCGATCCGCCGCGTTCGTCGATGATGCCGCGCAATTCGGCCAGGATGCGGTCGGAAAAGCGCGCGCGGTGCATGGCGATGAACAGGTAGCGGCTGCGCGCCAGCAACATGCCGAGGCCGCCCGCGCGCTCGGACGGGTGCAGGAACAGCCCGCCGACCTCGCTCGACCCTTCGAGATCGGTGACGAGGTTGAGCATTTCGGCGCGGAAGGTGCGGCCCAGCTCCTTGGAATGCTGGGTCAGCGTGGCCATGCGATAGGAATAGAACGGCCACTGCAGACCGACGCGCGTGAAGAGCTGCGCGGTGCCGCGCACTTCGCCGGTCTCGATGTCCTCCAGCACCAGCACGAACAGCTCGTCGCCGCCCGTTTCCTCGGTGCCATAGGCTTCGGCCGAGCGGTCGAGCTTGGCCTGCAGCGCCTTGCGGTCGGGCGGCAGGTTGGTGAAGCCGCCACCGGTCAGCTTGGCCATCTCGTACAAGTGCTGGAGGTCCTGCGCGCTGGCGGCGCGGATACGGTGCGTCATGACGGTCAGTTGCCTCCGGAAAGCCGGTGAAGGACCAGCGCGGACAAGGCCGCGCGTTCCGCCAGCGAGGATACGATCAGGAATTCGTCGGGCGAATGGATCGCGCCGCCGCGCACGCCCATCGTGTCGACCACGGGCACGCCCAGCGCGGCGATGTTGTTGCCATCGCAGACCCCGCCCGAACTTTGCCAGCGGATCGGTTGCCCCAGCGCCGCGCCGCAATCGCGGACCAGCCCGAACAGCGCCTCGGCCGGGGGATCGAGCGGCTTGGGCGGGCGCGAGAGGCCGCCGTGGAGGTGGATGGAGACTTCATGCTCGCGCTCGATCTCGGCGATCAGGCCGCGCAGCGCCACGGCGAAGCGATCGGCATCGGTCACCGCGCGCGGGCGAATGTTGAAGCGCAGCACCGCGTGATCGGGCACCACGTTGTTGGCCGAACCGCCGTCGATCCGCGCGGGATTGACCGAAAGCGTGGCCGTTTCCATGTGCTTGAGCCGCAGGGCGAGATCGGCGGCCGCGACGATCGCGTTGCGCCCGTCCTGCGGATTGCGCCCGGCGTGGGCGGAGCGGCCGGTGACGATCAGCGAAAAGTTGCCGCTGCCCGCGCGCGCGCCGGCCAGCGTGCCATCGGGCAAGGCAGAGGGTTCATAGGTCAGCGCCGCCGCCTTGCCGCGCGCCAGTTCCGCGATCAGCGCGGCGGAGGCGAGGCTGCCGGTCTCCTCGTCCGAGTTGATCATCACGTCGTAGCCGACGTTGCCGGCCGCCACGCTGGTTTCGAACGCGGCGAGCGCGGCCAGGATCACCGCGATCCCGCCTTTCATGTCGGCGACGCCGGGGCCGTTCAGCGTCTCGTCGTCCAGCCAGCGCTGCTGCTGGAAGGCGTGGGTGGCCGGAAACACGGTGTCCATGTGCCCGGTCAGCAGATAGCGCCGCGCGGCCTGTGGGCGGACCGAGAGCACGAAATGCGCGCCGTGGCCCACTTCTTCCTCGCGCCCGTCCGCCGCGATGGCGGTCACGCGCGCGGGTTCAACCTTGCGGATTTCTCCCGGCAGATCGGAAAAGGCACCGGCCAACAGGTCCCACTGCCGCGCCAGACCATCGAGATTGCGCGTGCCGGTGTTGACCGCGCTCCACGCCTGCACCTGCGAAAGCATGGCGTCGGCATTGAACCGGCCGACGAGATCACGTTCTGTCGCTGAAAGCTGTTGCATATGTAACCGGTGTAGCCGCTGCCGCGGGCGGGGTGAACCCCCGTTGGCAGAGGACCGTGCCGGTTACAATTGGTTCAGTCTCCGGCTAGGCTCTGCGACCGGTGAACAGCTGGAACAGACCCACGACGATCGCCACCACCAGCACCAGGTGGATCAGGCCAGCGGTGATCTTGAACACGAATACGCCCAGCAGCCACAGCACGAGCAGCACGACGGCGATGGTCATCAGCATGGTTGGCATCCTTTTTCGGGTGCTGCCGGGTCGTCTGCTGAGAGCCGCCCGGCGCTTTCCTGTTTCGATGCCCATCTACGCCGAAGCGCCGCTTTGGTTCCTGGTTACGTAACGTTCAGGCGCCCGCCTTGACCGCGAAGGACCACGCCGTTTCGGCGAGCGGCGTGACCCGTTCCGACATCTGCCGGGCATGGGCGCTGGAAGCGGTGCCATCGATCACGCGCTTCTTGATGCCCTGGATGATCCCGGCCAGGCGGAAGAAGTTGTAGGCGAAGTACCAGTTCAGATCGGGCACGCCATCGCGCCCGGTGGCAGCGCAATAGCGTTCGACGATCTCTTCCAGTTCGGGAATGCCCAGCGCCTTGCGATCAAGGTCCATCACGCCCGACCGGCCGCCGTTCTCGGTCACCCAGGCGAGCGCGACATAGGTGAAATCGGCCAGCGGATCACCCAGCGTGGACAGTTCCCAGTCCAGCACGGCGGCGACGCGGGCCTCGGTGGGCGCGAAGATCATGTTGTCGATGCGGTAATCGCCGTGGACCACCGAGGTGCGCGTCTGTTCGGGCAGCGTGGCGGGGAGCCATGCGATCAGCCGCTCCATCATGTCCATGTGTTCGGTTTCGGCCAGCTTGTACTGCTTGGTCCAGCGATCGACCTGCCGGCCGAAGTAGTTGCCGGGCTTGCCGAAATCCGAAAGCCCCGCCGCCTCGATGTCCGCGCTGTGTAGCGCCGCCAGCGTGTCGATCATGGCATGATAGGTCTGGCGGCGGAAATCGGGCGTGGCGCCGGGCATGGCGCCATCCCAGATCGTGCGGCCTTCGACCATGCCCATGACGTAGAACATCGATCCGACCACCGAATCGTCGGTGCACAGGCCATATTGCGGCGCCACGGGAAAGCCCGTCTTGGCCAGCCCGGCCTGGACGCGGTGTTCGCGATCGACCGCGTGCGCGGAGGGCAGCAGCTTGCCGAACGGCTTGCGCCGCAGCACGTAGCTGCCCGAAGGCGCGTCGATGCGGTAGGTCGGGTTGGATTGCCCGCCCTTGAACTTGCGCACCGTCAGCGGCCCCCGGAAGCCCGACACGTTGGCCGCGAACCATTCGGTCAGGCGCGCTTCGTCGAGCCGGTCGGCCCCTTCGGGCACGACCGTTCCGGTAAAGGCGGCCTGGGCGTCGATCGGGGCCGGTTCGCTCATTGGTCGAACACGATCACCGAACGGGCGGAATGGCCCTGCTTCATCTTCTCGAAGCCTTCGTTGATCCCTTCCAGCGGAATGCGCTCGGCAATGATCGTGTCGAGATCGAGCAGGCCGCGCATGTAGAAATCGACCAGGCGCGGCAGGTCCACCGGGAAGCGGTTCATGCCCATGATCGCGCCTTGCAGCTTCTTGCCCGAAAGCAGGTCCATCGCCGGCAGGGCGACCGCGTGGTTCAGCGGCATCATGCCCAGGATCGTGGCGGTGCCACCCCGGCGCAGCGACTTGACCGCGAGTTCGCCCGAAGCCGGCCGCCCCACCGCCTCGATCGCGTGATCGACACCGCCCTTGGTCAGTTCGAGGATCTGCTTGGCCGCATCGGGGGCCATCGCATCGACCACGTCGGTCGCGCCCAGCTTCTTCGCCAGTTCCCGCTTTTCCGGCATCGGATCGGCGGCGATGATCCGTCCGGCGCCGGCGATCTTCGCGGCGTTGACGGTGGCAAGGCCCACGCCGCCGCAGCCGACCACGGCCACGGTTTCGCCCGGCGTCACCTTGCAGGCGTTGAACACCGCGCCGGCGCCGGTGGTCACCGCGCAGCCGATCACCGCCGCGCGATCGAGCGGCATCTCCGGATTGATCGCGACGCAGGCATGTTCGTGCACCAGCATCATTTCCGCGAAGGCGGACAGGTTGAGCATCTGGTTGACCGCGCTGCCGTCGCTGGCCCGCGTCAGGCGCGGCGCTTCGCCGGCGCCCCGCCGCGTGTCGCCGCCCAGGCACAGCGCCATGCGGCCGGTCACGCAGAACTCGCAGTGCCCGCAGAAGGCGGACAGGCAGGTGACGACCGCGTCGCCCTTCTTCACGGTGCGAACTTCGCTGCCCACCGCTTCGACGATGCCGGCCGCTTCATGGCCCGGCACGGCGGGCAGCGGGTGGGGATAGGTCCCCTCGATGAAATGGAGGTCCGAATGGCACAGGCCGCAGGCCGCCGTGCGGATCAGCACCTCATGCGGGCCGGGCTTGGCAATGGCGAGCCGGTCGATTTCCAGCGGCTGGCCGGGCTTTTCGAGAATGGCGGCTTTCATGTGTGCTTTTCCTTTGTGGTCCCCATCGGGACGGAGCAGGGTGAGCGTTTGCGGCGGAGCGCCCGACCGGCCCACCCCCACCCCCTCCCGCGTGCGGGAGGGGGGAGTTGGCGCCAGAGAGGCCTAGCGCGCCACGCCCAGATCGCCCGAGCTGAAGCCGCGATCGCCCTGCGGGCCTTCCGCGTGGCGGGCGAACTCGATGCGCGCGATGGCGCGGTTGTGGACTTCGTCGGGCCCGTCCGCCAGCCGCAGCGTGCGCATGTGGGCATAGCTTTCGGCCAGGCCGAAGTCTTCGGACACGCCGCCGCCGCCGTGCGCCTGGATCGCGTCGTCGATGATGCGCAGCGCCATGTTGGGGGCCTGCACCTTGATCATCGCGATTTCCAGCGCGGCCGCCTTGTTGCCCACCTTGTCCATCATGTCCGCCGCCTTCAGGCAGAGCAGGCGGGTCATGTCGATGTCGATGCGGGCCTGCGCGATGCGCTGTTCCCAGATCGAATGTTCGGACACGCGCTTGCCGAAGGCGACGCGCGATTGCAGGCGCTTCGCCATCTTGGCGATGGCTTCTTCCGCCACGCCGATCGTGCGCATGCAGTGGTGGATGCGGCCCGGCCCGAGGCGCCCTTGCGCGATTTCGAACCCGCGCCCTTCGCCCAGCAGGATGTTCGACGCCGGAATGCGCACGTTGTCGAGCCGGATTTCCATGTGGCCGTGCGGCGCGTCGTCATAGCCGAACACCGGCAGGAAGCGCTCGATCGTCACGCCCGGCGCATCCAGCGGCATCAGCACCATCGACTGTTGCTGGTGGCGCTTCGCCTCGAAATCGGTCTTGCCCATGACGATGGCGATCTTGCAGCGCGGATCGCCCGCGCCCGAGGACCACCACTTGCGCCCGTTGATGACGTATTCATCGCCTTCGCGGCGGATCGAGGTTTCGATGTTGGTGGCGTCGGACGAGGCGACCTGCGGTTCGGTCATCAGGAAGGCGGAACGGATTTCGCCGTTCATCAGCGGCTTGAGCCATTCCTCCTTCTGGTCGCGCGTGCCATAGCGGTGCAGCACTTCCATGTTGCCGGTATCGGGCGCGGAGCAGTTGAAGGTTTCGCTGGCCCAGCCCACGCGGCCCATTTCCTCGGCGCAGAGCGCGTATTCGAGGTTGGTGAGGCCGGGGCCTTCGAACGCGAAGCTGTCGTCCACATGGGCGCGGCCCGACTGCGGCGGCATGAACAGGTTCCAGATGCCCTGCGCCTTGGCGCGGGCCTTCTCCTCTTCAAGGACCTGGATCACTTTCCAGCGTTCGCCGCTGTTCTTCTCGGCCTTGAATTCGGCATTGCGCGGGCGGACACGGTCCTCGATGAACTGGCGTACGCGGTCACGCCAATAGACCTGGCGTTCTGTGGGGTCGAAATCCATCTGTCCTCTCCTTGCGTCCGGGAAGAATTCACCGGGCATCGGGCGAATTCAAGCGAAAACTAACTGTGCGGTTAAAGCGGGCCTTGATCCGGAGCAAAACCGGTTCCGGGGGCGTCAGGCCCCAGCGTCAGGGGTGCAGCCCTCCCGCGTCGGGATCGCTGTGCGCCAGCTTGTCGAGCAGGGCGAGCCGCGCTTCGTGGGCGGCGCGATCGATCGGAAACCGGCGCGCGATCAGGGCGGTGGCCACGGCGAGAAGGGCGGTGCAGACGGCATAGGCCAGGCTCAGCCGGTCTATCACCGCCGCGGGCACCGCGTCCGGTCGCGCGTTGGGCTGCAACTGCGCATAGCTGAGCAGCAGCCCGGCGGCGAAGATGCCCAGCCCGGTGGCGCACTTGGACGCGAGGAACGCCCCGGCCGACAGCGTGCCTTCCGACCGGCGCCCGGTCTGTTCCTCCGACGCTTCCACCACGTCGGCCACCATCGACCACAGCGCGATCGACGAGGTTACGGTGAACGTGTTGGCCAGCAGCGTGCACACGAACATCGCCACCAGCGCCGGCGTGCTGCCGTCCGCCGCCCAGAGGTCGCCATAACGCAGCAGCAGCGGGCCGACCCAGAACAGCATGCCCAGCGGCGCGGTGGCCGCCACCGCGCCCGCCTTGCCCCAGCGCCGCTGTGCCGGCCCGGCGAGCAGCGAGGCGCCGATGACGCTGCCGAACAGCACGACCGGAAAGATCTGCAAGGCCGTGGGCGTGAAGCGCCAGACGTAGAGGTACAGGTAGTTCGACAGCGCGAAGGTGATGCCCTGGCTGGTCATGGCGCAGGCGATGCCGGCCATCACCACCAGGCAGGCGGGGTGCGAGAAGCTTTCGCGGATTTCACCCAGCGAACCGAGCAGTCCCTTGCCGGATGAGGCCTGTTGCGGCGGCCAGCCGGCGATGGTGCGGTGGAGGCCGATCGCCGAGCCGAGCACGCAACCCGCCATCAGGATCGCGCCGGCGATGCCGAACGCGCGATAGCCTTCGCGCGCCAGCATCGCGTTGGGCAGGAACACGCCATAGGCCAGCAGCAGCATCAGCAACCCGCCGCCCCAGGCGAACACGAAGCGGAAGCGGGTGAGGCGGGTGCGCTCGTCGTAATCGCGGCTGATTTCCGCCACCAGCGCGGCCGAGGGCACCTCGCAGGCCGCGACCAGCCCGCGCACGAGAATGGCCGAGACCAGCAGCGTCGCGAAGCTGGGCGCGCCGGTGGGCGACCACAGCAGCACCCACGCGATCCCCAGCGGGATCGGGGCAAGGTAGAGGAACGGCAGGCGGCGGCCGAAACGCGTGCGCGTGCGATCGCTGACATGGCCAACCAGCGGATCGACCAGCCCGTCGAAGACCAGCGCGATCAGCAGCGCCAGGCTGACGAGCCGGGCGTCCATGCCCAGCACCTGGTTGTAAAACAGCAGCAGGAAGGTGGAGAAGCCGTTGTCCTTGATCCCGTAGGCCACGCTGCCAAGCCCGGCAAACGCCGCGGTCCGCGTCGGAACGCGGCCTTCTATCGGGATCACGCCGGCTGCCCGGCGTCTGCCATCTGCTGCAGGGCATCGAACATCCCCGGCATCGCGGGATCCCAGCTGTGGCGCGGGCCGATGGTGATGCCGCCATCGACGATCAGCGAGGTGCCGGTGACGAAGCCGGCCGCGTCGCTGGCCAGGAACAGCACGGCGTCCGCGATGTCGTCCGGCTGGCCGCCGCGCGCCACCGGCTGTGCGCTTTGCGACATCATCGCGATCGCGCCCTTGGCCTGCGCTTCCAGTTCGGCCGGCATGTCCAGCGAACGGGTGAAGATGTTGGTGTTGATGAAGCCTGGCTGCACCGCGTTGACGCGGATCTGGTGCTTGGCGAGGTCCGCCGCCGCGCACTTGGTCAGGTGCAGCACCCCGGCCTTGGCGACGGCATAGGCGGTGGGCGAATAGCCCGGCCCGACCGCCGCGACCGAGGAAGTGTTGACGATCGCCGCGTCCTTGCGGCCGACCATGTGCGGGACGGCATAGCGGATGCCGAACGCCACCGATCGCAGCAGCAGGTCCATCGTGCGGTCCCAGCCGGCCGGCTCGATCTCGTCGATCGTGGCGCGATCGCCGCCCGCGCCGGCATTGTTGAACACCACGTCGATTCCGCCGGTTTCGGCGGCAGCGCGGTCCATCAGCGCCTTGATATCCTCGGTCCGGGTCACGTCGCACCGCGCGGTGGCGATGCTGCCGTTGGTGGTCGCCGCCAGCGCGGCTAGGCCCTGTTCGTCGATGTCCGCCGCATAGACGCGCGCGCCTTCCGCGGCGAACTTGAGCGCGGTGGCGCGGCCGATTCCCGAGGCGGCACCCGTTACGACAACGGTCTTTCCTTCGAAGCGCATGGTTCTCTCCCGGCCCGGTCGGGCCTGTGTTCTGGACCGTGTTCCGGTCTGTCTGTTTGGCCGGGAGCTTAGGCGCGAATGGGTCTTCGTCAATGCCTTGGCGCTTGACGCTACGGCATCCTTGCATCGCGCAAACCCTTGGAAATCCGCGCTTGCGCAAGCGCGGCGACTCGCCTTAACCTTGCGATTAAGAGAGGAGCCCGAACATGTCTGATCTCGACAGTTTCCGACAGGAAATCCGTGCGTGGCTGGAAGCCAACTGCCCGCCGGAAATGCGCGAGCCCGTGCGCGACGAAGGGGACATATGCTGGGGCGGGCGGCGCTTCCAGTTCAAGAACGCGGCCCAGAAGACCTGGCTCGAACGCTGCGTGGCCAAGGGCTATACCGTGCCCGATTGGCCCAAGGCCTATGGCGGCGCGGGCCTGTCGCCGGCCGAAGCCAAGATCTGGCGCGAGGAGTGCGCCCGCATCGGCGCCCGGCCGCCGCTGTCGAGCTTCGGCATCTGGATGCTGGGGCCGGCGCTGCTGAAGTTCGGCACCGAGGAGCAGAAGGTTCACTACCTGGGCCAGATCGCGCGTGGCGAAATCCGCTGGTGCCAGGGCTATTCCGAGCCCGGATCGGGCTCCGACCTCGTCTCGCTGCAGACCTTCGGCGAGGATAAGGGCGATCACTGGGTGGTCAACGGCCAGAAGATCTGGACCTCCTATGCCGACAAGGCCGACTGGATCTTCTGCCTCGTCCGCACGGACAAGACCAACAAATACCAGGGCATTTCCTTCCTGCTGTTCGACATGGAGAGCCCCGGCGTCACCACCAAGCCGATCAAGCTGATTTCGGGCAGTTCGCCGTTCTGCGAGACGTTCTTCGACAACGTGAAGGTGCCCAAGGCGCAGATCGTCGGCCAGCTCAACCGCGGCTGGGACGTGGCGAAATACCTGCTGGGCCACGAGCGCGAGATGATCTCCGGCGCGGGCGGCAGCGACCGGCTGACCACGATCGGCGCGGTGATCGCGCGGAACGGGCTGGAAGACCCGATCCTGCGCGCCGAACTGGCGCAGTTCGATGTCGATGCGCTGGCCTATACCGCGATGGGCGAGAAGTTCCTCGACGAGATCAAGGTGGGCAAGGCGCATCCGGCGCAGCCCAACATGATGAAGTATGCCGGGACCGAGCTGAACAAGCGCCGGCACGAATTGCTGATGGCCGCCGGCGGCAGCACCGCGCTGGAATGGGAAAGCGAGGCCACCAGCGGCGGCACGCCCGCGCGATCGTGGCTGCGGACCAAGGCGAACTCGATCGAGGGCGGCACCAGCGAGGTGATGCTCAACGTGATCGCCAAGCGCATCCTGGATCTTCCGGGGGCCTGACGCTTCGATCCCCCCTCCCGCTTGCGGGAGGGNNTGCGGTGATGGAGGGGAGGGAGCAGGCCCACCCCTGACCCCTCCCGCAAGCGGGAGGGGAAACGGAGCAAACGACATGCCGCTCTACCATACCGAAGATCAGGCGATGCTCGCCGAAACCGTGACCGGCTTCATGGCCGACGAAGGCGGGATCAAGCAGCAGCTGCGCCACTGGCGCGACATCAACTGCCCGGACGGGTTCGGCCATGCGCTGTGGAAGCAGTTCGCCGAGCTGGGCCTGACCGGCATCCTCGCCGCCGAAGCCGATGGCGGGCTGGCGATGGGGCATGTCGAGGCGGGCATCGTGCTCACCGAAATCGGCCGAAACCTCACCCCGTCGCCGTTCCTGACCACGGCGGTTATGGGCGTGACCGCGCTGTCCGCCGGATCGGACGAGCTGCGCGGCCGCTGGCTGCCCGGCGTGATCGCGGGCGAGACGGTGCTGGCCGTGGCGATCGACGAAGGCCCCAAGCACCGCCCCGAACGCATCGCCTGCCGCGCCGAGAAGGCGGGCAATGGCTTCCGCCTTTCGGGCCGCAAGGACTTCGTGGTCCACGGCGCCTCGGCCGATGCCCTGATCGTGGCCGCGCGCACCGCGGGCAGCGACGGCGATGCCGATGGTGTCACCCTGTTCGCGGTCCCCAAGGATGCCGCGGGCGTGCGGCATGACGTGGTGCGGCTGGTCGACAGCGCCATGGCCAGCCACGTCACGTTCGACAACGTGGAACTGGATGGCGATTGCGTGATCGGCGAGGTCGATGGCGGGCGCGCGCTGCTGAACCGGGTGCTCGATGCCGGCCGCGTCGGCGCGGCGGCGGAGCAGATCGGCGTCGCTTCCGGCGCGTTCGACATCACCACCGCCTACCTCAAGACGCGCAAGCAGTTCGGCCAGCTGATCGGCGAGTTCCAGGCGCTGCAGCACCGCGCCGCGCATCTCTATTCGGAAATCGAGATTGCCGAGGCCGCCGTGATCAAGGCGCAGCAACTGCTCGATGCCGGCTCGGACAAGGCGGAACTGATGGTGGCCGTGGCCAAGGCCAAGGCGGGCAAGGTCTGCAACCTGGCCGTGCGCGAAGGCGTGCAGATGCACGGCGGCGTGGGCATGACCGACGAGTTCGACATCGGTCTCTACATGAAGCGTGACCGCGCGCTGTCCGAATTCACCGGCGATCCGTTCTACCATGCCGAGCGCGTGGCGAAGCTGAGCGGATATTGACCCTGATTGCCCTTCCCGTGCGGAAGGAAAGCGAAAGGCACTGACATGGATTTCAGCAAGCTGTTCAGCCTTGAAGGCCGCGTGGCGGTGATTACCGGCGGATCGCGCGGGATCGGCCGGATGCTGGCCGAGGGGTTCCTCGCCGCCGGTTGCGCGAAGGTCTACATCACCGCGCGCAAGGCGGCGGTGGTAGAGGAAACCGCGCGCGAACTGGGCGATCGCGTGATCGCGCTGCCGGGCGACATTTCCACGCTCGCCGGGATAGAGGCGCTGGCCGAGGATCTGGCCAGGCTGGAGCCCAAGATCGACATCCTGGTCAACAACGCCGGCGTGGCGTGGGGCGCGGACTTCGAGGACTTCCCCGAAGGCGGCTGGGACAAGGTGATGAACCTCAACGTCAAGACGCCTTTCTTCCTCACGCAGAAGCTGCACGGTCTGCTCAAGGCGGCCGCGTCGGCGGGGCAACCGGCCAAGGTCATCAACATCGCCTCGATCGACGGGATGCGGGTCAACCCGTGGGAAACCTACAGCTACCAGGCGTCCAAGGCGGCGGTGATCCACCTGACCCGCCGCATGGCGGCACGGCTGATCAAGGACAACATCGTCGTCACCTGCATCGCACCCGGCGCCTATCCTTCGGAAATGAACAAGGTGGCGGCGCGCAAGCCGGAGGAATCGGCACGCGGCATCCCTTCGGGGCGGATCGGTGGCGTCGAGGATATCGCCGGCGGCGCGATCTACCTGGCCAGCCGCGCGGGCGACTATGTCGTCGGCACGACGATCCCGATCGATGGTGGCATCGTCAACGCCTGGATCCCGAGCGACTTCGTCGATCCTTCGGGCCATTGAGCCGGCCTTCGGGGCACTGAGGCCGATCGCCGGCAGGTTGCCCGCCTGCCGGCGCGCCCGTTCTATCCCCGCGTCAGTTCGCGGACGAAGCCGATCAGCCCGGTCTGGCGCGCGCGCTTCATGCGTTCGGCGGCGAGGATCTGCTTCACCTTGTCGAAGCAGCTCTGGATGTCATCGTTGACCACGACATAGTCGTAGCCGTCCCAGTGGCTGATTTCGGCCTGCGCGCGGGCCATGCGGCTGGCGATCACTTCGGCGCTGTCGGTGCCGCGCCCGGTCAGGCGGCGGTGCAGCTCGTCCAGGCTGGGCGGCAGGATGAACACGCGCACCACATCGGTTTCCGCCTTCTGGTAAAGCTGCTGCGTGCCCTGCCAGTCGATGTCGAACAGGAAATCGCGCCCTTCCTTCAGGCCCGCGCGGATCTGCGCCTTGGGCGTGCCATAGCTGTTGCCGAAGACATGCGCCCATTCGTAGAACGCGCTTTCCTCCACCATGCGGTCGAATTCCGCCTGGCTGACGAAGTAGTAGTCCTTGCCGTCGACCTCGCCCGGCCGCATCGGGCGGGTGGTGACCGACACCGACATCGCGATCTCGTCGTCCTCGTCCAGCAGCTTGCGCGCGATCGTCGTCTTGCCCGCGCCCGATGGCGATGACAGGATGAACATCAGCCCCCTGCGATGGAGCGTATCCGTGGTATGCGTGGTGCTATCGGCCATGCGTGCTAGTGGCGCATGGACAAGGCGGTGGTCAAGGCCGTGGTCAGGGTCGTTACTGGGCGGCGAGCCGCTGGCGGGAGCAAGGGATGGACATTCAGAGGCTCGATCACGTGCAACTGGCCATGCCACCGGGCGGAGAGGACCGCGCGCGGGCGTTCTACCGCGACGTGCTGGGCATTCGTGAAGTGCCCAAGCCGCCGCATCTGGCGAAGCTGGGCGGCTGCTGGTTCGAACGCGATGCCGTCAAGGTCCACCTCGGCGTCGATCCCGACTTCCGCCCGGTGCATAAAGCCCACGTCGCGTTCATCGTGGCGCATCTTGGCGATCTGGTGCGGAAACTGGAACATGCCGGCTGCTACGTGATCCGCGACGAGGCGTCGCGCGATGGCTACCAGCACGCCTATGTCGACGACCCGTTCGGCAACCGGCTGGAACTGATGGAGCTTTCGGCCCGGCTTCGCTGACGGCTGCAGGCGGACCGCCGGGCTATTCCTTCTCGCCCTTTTTCGCCTTCGCATCCACGGCCGCCTCGCCTTCCGCCTTCGCGGATTTGCCGTGCCGGCGATCGTACAGCGTCTTGGCCAGCAGGCCGCCGCCGACCATGATCGCGCCCGGTACCGACCGGGTGGCCACGCGGGCCAGCGCGGTGCCGATCAGCGTTTCGCCCATGGTGCGGCCGCGGATGATCTTTTTCGCCTTGGCCGTGCCGGTCTTGTTGCCCAGCAGCCCGCGTTCCACCCCGCGCCGCAGCAGCGCGCCTCCGGCGCGCAGCGCGATGTCGGCCAGGATCAGGTTGGTCATGGCGTTGGTGCTGGGGCCGGGAATGCTGGGGCCGGCATTCTTGGTACCGCCGGCGGTGTCATCGCGCGCCGCCTCGGCGACCTTTCCCGCCGCTTTCCGCGCGATACGCGCGGGTTTGATCTTTGCCAGCTTGTCCCTGATCGTCATGCCTTGCCCTTCGGTATTCCCGCCGGGGCCGACATCCTGCGGCAGGCCCCGCCGCTATTTCTTGCGGCCGAAATCCACCGTTACCACGTTGGAACCGTCCTCGTTGCGTTCAACGGCCGGGTGCTCCGCCTGTTCCGGCGAATCGTTCTCGGCGCTTTCGTGCGGTTCGTCGTCGCTGTCGGCGATCGCCTGGAACTGCAGGCCGAAATCCACCGCCGGATCGACGAAGGCGGTGATCGCGCTGAACGGAATATCCAGCATGGCGGGCACCTGGTTGAAGCTGAGCCCCACGCTGAACCGGTCGCTCTCCACCTTCAGATCCCAGAACTTGTTCTGGAGCACGATCGTCATCTCGTCGGGGAAGCGCTCTTTCAGGCGCGCCGGGATCGAGACGCCGGGCGCCTGGGTCTTGAAGGTAATATAGAAATGGTGGTTGCCGGGCAGCGAGCCGCCAGAGGCTTCCACTTCGCCCAGCACGCGGCCGACGACGGCGCGCAGGGCCTCCTGCACGATCTCGTCATAGGGGATCAGGCTGTCGGGCGTATCGTTCATCGTCGCCACAACTGGCCTTGGCCGCCCGCGCGGTCAAGAGGGCATGTCTCCACATGGCCTTGTTGCGCGCAAAGATTGATTCTCGTTCGTACCCGCCTATAGGCGGCGCAGTTGAGTCCGCCTCGGATACGCAGGCCCAGACAGCACAGGACCAAACCATGCAGCAGTCCCGTACCGGATCGGTCGCGCGCAAGACGGCGGAAACCGACATCGCGGTCTCGGTCAACCTCGACGGCACCGGCGCGTACGACGTGTCCACCGGCATCGGCTTCCTCGATCACATGGTCGAACAGTTTTCGCGCCATTCGCTGATCGACGTGACGATGCGCGTGGCGGGCGACCTGCACGTGGACCAGCACCACACCACCGAGGATAGCGCCATCGCGCTGGGCCAGGCGATCACCCAGGCGCTGGGCGACAAGAAGGGCATCGCCCGCTACGGCACCGCCTATTCGCCGATGGACGAGGCGCTGTGTCGCGTCGCGCTCGATATTTCGGGCCGCCCGGTGCTGGTGTGGAAGGCCGCGTTCACCCAGCCGCGCCTGGGCGAGATGGACACCGAGCTGTTCGAGCACTGGTTCCAGTCGGTGAGCCAGGCGGCCGGCATCACCCTGCACATCGAATCGCTCTATGGTTCGAACAACCACCACATCATCGAAGGCATCTACAAGGGCTTCGCCCGCGCCATGCGGCAGGCCGTGGAGATCGATCCGCGCAAGGGCGATGCGGTGCCGTCCACCAAGGGCATCCTCGGTGGCTGAAGTCCTCGCGCTGGTCGATTACGGCGCCGGCAACCTGCGTTCGGTGGCCAACGCGCTGAAGGCGGCGGGGGCGGAAGGCGTCGCGGTGACCGCCGATCCCGACGTGGTGCGGGCGGCGGACCGCATCGTGCTGCCCGGCGTGGGCGCGTTCAAGGCCTGCATCGATGCGCTGGAGGCGGTGCCGGGGCTGGTCGCGGCGATGCGCGAGCGCGTGCTGGTGGGCGGCGCGCCGTTCCTGGGCATCTGCGTGGGGATGCAGCTGCTGGCCGATCGCGGCGTGGAGCACGGCGTGACGCCTGGGCTGGGCTGGATTGGCGGCGAGGTCCGCCTGATCGAGCCGACCGATCCCGCGATCAAGGTGCCGCACATGGGCTGGAACGACGTTGCCCCGGCGCACCATGCCGGCGCGCCGGCGGCGGGCCTGATCGAGCCGGGCGAGGCCTATTTCCTGCATTCGTACCACTTCGTGCCCGAAGCGGGCGCGGACGTGGCGGCGATGACCGACCACGGCGGCGGAATCGTCGCCGCCGTCGCGCGCGAGAACATCCTGGGGGTGCAGTTCCACCCCGAAAAGAGCCAGTCCTACGGGCTGGAGCTGCTGGCCCGTTTTCTGGAATGGAAGCCCTGACATGATCGTCTTTCCCGCCATCGACCTGAAAGCAGGGCAGGTCGTCCGCCTCGCCGAAGGCGATATGGACCGGGCGACCGTCTATGGCGACGACCCGGCGGCCCAGGCGCTGTTGTTCGCCGAAGCGGGTGCGATGCACCTGCATGTCGTCGATCTCGACGGTTCGTTCGCCGGCCGCGCGGAAAACCGCGAGGCGGTGGAAGGCATTCTCGAAGCCTTTCCCGGCCACGTCCAGCTGGGCGGCGGCATCCGCACGCGCGAAGCGGTGGCGGGCTGGTTCGACCTCGGCGTAAGCCGCGTGGTCATGGGCACCGCCGCGCTGAAGGACCCGGAATTCGTCAAGGACATGGCGAAGGAATTTCCCGGCGGCATCGTGGTGGCGGTGGACGCGCGCGACGGCATGGTCGCGACCGAGGGCTGGGCCGACGTGTCCGACGTGTCGGTGGTCGATCTCGCCCGCCGGTTCGAGGACGCGGGCGTCGCCAGCCTGCTGTTCACCGACATCGGCCGCGACGGGCTGCTCAAGGGCGTGAACATCGAGGCCACGGTGGACCTGGCCCGGCGCGTGGACATCCCCGTGATCGCCAGCGGCGGGGTGAAGGGGCTGGACGACATCCATGTCCTGACGCTCCACGCCGAGGACGGGATCGAGGGCGTCATCACCGGCCGCGCGCTCTATGACGGGCGGCTGGACTTGCGCGCCGCGCTGCAGATGGCGGCGAGGGGCTGAACCATGACCGTCCGCGTCCGCGTGATCCCCTGCCTCGATGTCCGCGACGGGCGCGTGGTCAAGGGCGTCAACTTCGTCGACCTGCGCGATGCCGGCGATCCGGTGGAGCAGGCGCGCGCCTATGACAAGGGCGGGGCGGACGAGCTGTGCTTCCTCGACATTTCGGCCAGCCACGAAGGGCGCGGCACGCTGCTCGACGTGGTCGCGCGCACGGCCGAGGTCTGCTTCATGCCGCTGACCGTGGGCGGGGGCGTGCGCAGCGCCGAGGACGCGCGCGCTCTGCTGCTGGCGGGGGCGGACAAGGTCGCGGTCAATTCCGCCGCCGTCGCCCGGCCGGAACTGGTGGCGGACATCGCCCAGCGCTTTGGCGCGCAATGCGTGGTCGGCTCGGTCGATGCGCGGCGGGTGGCGCCGGGGAAGTGGGAAATCTTCACCCACGGCGGCCGCAAGCCGACCGGGATCGACGCGCTGGACCATGCGGTGCGCCTGGCCGACCTGGGCGCGGGCGAACTGCTCGTCACCTCGATGGACGGGGATGGCACCCAGCAGGGCTATGACCTCGAACTGACGCGGACGATCGCCGATGCGGTCAGCGTGCCGGTGGTGGCCAGCGGCGGCGTGGGCGCGCTCGACCACCTCGTCGCCGGGGTGACCGAGGGCCACGCCAGCGCGGTGCTGGCGGCGTCGATCTTCCACTTCGGCACGCATTCCATCGCCGAGGCGCACGCCGCGTTGCGCGCGGCGGGCCTTCCTGCGCGGGCCTGACCGGTATTCGGGCCTCTTGACCCGGAGGCCCGGGCGCTCCATCCCCCGCGCCATGGACCACGCCACCACTCTCGCGCGCCTGGAAGCGACCATCGCGGCGCGGCGCAACGCCGATCCCGCGACCAGCTATGTCGCCAAGCTCCACGCGCGGGGGCTGGGCAAGATCGCGCAGAAGGTGGGCGAGGAAGCGACCGAGACGGTGATCGCCGCGCTTTCGGGCAGCGCCGACGAGCTGACCGGCGAAGCGGCGGACCTGCTGTTCCACCTGCTCGTCCTGCTGGGTGCGCGCGACGTGCCGCTAGACGCCGTGCTGGCGGAACTGGACCGGCGCGAAGGCGTTTCCGGCATCGCCGAAAAGGCCAGCCGGCCAACGGAGTAAGCGACCTCGAAAGACCCGCCGTTCCGACAAGAAACGCCAAGAGGAGAGCCGGCCATGGCCGTTGACGCCACCCTGCCTTACGACGACCAGAACGTGTTCGCGAAGATCCTGCGGGGCGAGATCCCCTCGCGCAAGGTCTATGAGGACGAATGGGCGCTGGCGTTCCACGACATCAACCCGCAGGCGCCGCTGCACATCCTGGTGATCCCCAAGGGCGCCTATGTGAGCTGGGACGATTTCTCGGCCAAGGCGTCTGACGCGGAGATCGGCGGCTTCGTGCGCGCGGTGGGCACGGTGGCGCGCGAGGCGGGGGTGATCGAGCCGGGCTATCGCCTGCTCGCCAACGTCGGGCCGGACAGCCACCAGGAAGTGCCGCACCTGCACGTCCACGTCTTCGCGGGCCGTCCGCTGGGGCCGATGCTGGTGACGCGCTGAGCGAGCGAGGGCGTAGCGGCGGCGTTTTCGGGTTCTGTCCTTCGGTTCGCCTGATGCTTAACAAAGTTCGCCGCACGACCTTGCCCTTCGACTCGTCGCACGGCTAGAAACGGAACGCCCATGCTCCCGCCCGCGCCGCCTTCCGGCCGTTTCGACGGCGCTGTCCATCTTTTCCCGGTCCGCGTCTATTTCGAGGACACGGACCTTTCCGGCGTGGTCTATCATGCCAACTACCTGCGCTGGTTCGAACGCGCCCGGTCCGACATGCTGCGCTGCCTGGGCATCGACCAGCGCGGCGCGCATGACGCGGGCGAGGGCGCCTATGCCGTGACCGACCTGGCGATCCGTTATCTCCGGCCCGCCCGGCTGGACGATGCGGTGCTGGTGCGCAGCCATGTTTCCGAGATTTCCCCCGCGACTTGCCGGATCGTCCAGCGTGCGTTCAGGGAAGACGCGCTCTTGTCCCAGGCGACCGTGCGTGTCGCCTTCGTTGCGCCCACTGGCCGGCCCCGCCGCCAGCCGCGCGCGTGGGTCGATGCGTTCCACACTGTCCTCGTTGCTCCATCCGAAGCGACCTCATCCGAACAGGAAGGCCCGATTTCCGCATGATGCTCGAAGTTCTCGCCAGCGGCGCCGCCGGCGCGCCGACCCAGCTCAATCCGGTGGAGCTTTTCCTTCACGCCGACATCGTGGTGAAGGCGGTGATGGGTGGGCTGGTGCTCGCCAGCGTCTGGGTCTGGACGATCATCGTCGGCTTCCGGATCAAGATGGGCCGCGTCCAGCGCCAGTGCGACAAGTACGAGCGCGAGTTCTGGGACGCGCACGACATTGACGCGTTCCAGAAGGAGAACGGCAAGCGCGATGTGGCCTCCGCCCGTGTCGTCAACGCCGCGCTGGGCGAATGGCGCCGGTCCACCTCGGGCCGCACGATTGACCGCGAGGGCACGCGCCAGCGGCTCAGCCTGGCGCTGGAAGGCGCGGTGACGGCGGAAAGCGACGCGCTGGCCGGGCGGTTGAACTTCCTGGCCACGGTCGGCTCGGTGGCGCCGTTCGTGGGCCTGTTCGGCACCGTGTGGGGCGTGATGGACAGCTTCTTCAACATCGGCGCGCAGCAGAATTCGTCGCTGGCGGTGGTCGCGCCGGGCATTTCCGAAGCGCTGCTGGCCACCGCGATCGGCCTGTTCGCGGCGATTCCGG